>DASXGU010000197.1:0-4812 GCA_036488915.1 Gemmatimonadaceae bacterium
CCTGGCGATGTCGCGCATGACCTGAAATCCCCAAATGCGCTCGACACCTTTTTGTTTGCCGCCGAAGCGGAGCTGCGAAAACGGAATCCGGTACTCCGCGGTCCAGCCGAGCGAGTCGACAGTCGTCGCTACTTCCCAGACGGCGTCCCAGTTCAGGTCTTCGCCGTTGCGGTCGTCGTACTCGAGGACGTCCTTCTGGACGCCGCGCGGATTCACCGAGAAACGGAAAGATGTCCGGCGATCGCGATAGGAATCGATCATCACGTGCAGCCAGTCGGAGTAAATGCCGCTGGCGTCGCGGCGAGCGAGCTGCGCGGCGATCGAATCCGGGTGAGAGTCGAACATCCGGACACCGACGTAAATCGCGTCGTCGTCGTAAAGGACGCGAACTTCGGTGGCGTCCGTCGGCTTGCCGCCGACGTTGGGGTAGCTCTCCATGAAATCGCCGGATGGAACGGCCGTAGCCCACGCGGGCTCGTTCAGCTTGCCATCGATTCTAATCGATCCAGTGAGCCGACTGGCGCGCATCGTCCGCATTGGGGCAGCCCCCGTCGAGGAGGCTGGCGCGGTCTTTCCGGCTGGAGCCGGGCTCTGTGCCCGGATCGATCCCAGTGGGACGAAGGCTGCGACCGCGAAAAATCGGAACGAACGGCCGATGATCATTAAGCAGGAACGGGCTAAGGTGGCGGGGATTTGCTGTCACCGTCGAAAAATTAGACAGTCGCAGCATTCGAAATGGTTGGTCCCGGATGTCGAAAGCGGCTGCGACTCGACCCCGACTCTGTTACTTCTGTTTGACCGCGATAACCGCTGGTTGCGGGTGCGTGAGACGATCCGCCGCCTTTTCATCGGCGAGCGCGCCATCGATGTCCCGCAGCATCTTCGTCATCTGATCGGCCGGTTGAACCTGGCACTCGCCTTTGGAGGCGTTCTCGGATTCCTGAATCAGGGTCCGGGACCTCGCTAGTTCGGCAGGCGTGGCGCGGACGGTAATGGCAGGCGCACCAGACACAGTCGTGTAATAGATCCTCGCCCGCGACCTCAGGTATGGCCTTATGACATCCGACGCCTGATCCGGAGTGATGCAAGCCAGCCGAATCGTCTCCATTCCGAGAGGGCCCGAAGGCCACGGCCAGAGACTGGCCCGCGATAGCGCTGGAACGACCATCGTCGCGCTGACGACCCAGACGACCAGCGCCCCGGCGATCGCGCTGAGGACTACTACGATGCGCCCGGCGCTGCGACGTCGAGAGAGCATCGCCGCGTGTTCCGCCACGGCGAGCGGACTGCTCATCGGCGGCAGGTTGTTGAGAATGTTCGCGGCTTCGTACTCGCGCTCCCTCAGCCGGGTGGTCAGCCGCGAGCAGTCGGGGCAGGTGGCGCAGTGCTCCATCACGGCGGAATCAGCTGGGAGCTCGCGGAGGGATCTCGTCGAGAGCTCTTCGATGCACTCCTGGCAAGTCATGGGGCCAGCTCGCGGTAGCTCGGATGGGTAGCGAGAATCGTCTCGCGGATCGTCTTGCGTGCCTTGAAAAGGTTCGCCCTCACCGAGACCGGCCTCAGTCCGGTCCGCTCGGCCGCTTCGGCCGGCGAGAGTCCCTGAAGATCGACCAGATCGAAGATCTCGCGCTGTCGCCGCGGCAGCTTCTCGAACAGCTCGCGCACGATCGCGGCGGCGCGTTGCCGGTCGACGCGTCCACCGGGATCGGTCGTGTAGACATCGCGAAGCGGCTGCGCCGCCGGAGCGAGAGCGAGACGCCCGCGCCGTTTTCGGGTCCGCCGCGTCTGAAGCGACGCTCTGCGGGTGATCTGGTAGAGCCAGGCATCGAGCGATCCGTCGGAGCGGTACTGCCCGAGCTGACGGTGGGCGCGCACGAATACTTCCTGGGTGATGTCTTCCGCTTCGTCCGGATCGGCGGCGAAGGTCAGCGACCAGCGAAAGACGGCCGGCTGGAAGCGGGTGACGAGCGCGGTGAACGCGGCATCGTCGCCAGCCGACGCGAGCGAGGCCAACTGGGCATCGAGAGCACGACTGGCTCGGTCATGATAAGCAACGGTCGCGACGGACTCACTGTCGGGACGCTTGCGCTTGCCGAACCTGAATGGGCGCATGGGCGGGCTAATATATAGTTGCGCGCTCGAGGCACGCTGCTGAACGAACACCGGACATCTCCACGATTACTCAGTGATATGATGTCACGATCGGCCCGCGCGTTTACTACAGCAGCGAGCGGATCCAGCCGCCGTCCACGGGAATCGAGCTTCCGGTGATGTAGCTGGCCCGATCAGAGGCGAGAAAGGCGGCCAGCGCGGCGAACTCGCGCGGCTCGCCCAGACGGCCCATCGGAATCTCCTTCTCCCATTTGGCGAATGTCTGTTCGATGGGGATTCCCGAGCGATCGGCCGCCGCGCGCCCCAGCTGCTCCATTCTATCGGTGCGGGTGTAGCCCGGCATGAGATTGTTGACCGTTACGTTGAAGGGCGCGACCTCGTTGGCGAGAGTGCGCGCGAATCCCGTCACGGCGGCGCGGAGGCTGTTGGAGAGCATCAGCCCCTCGATCGGCTGCTTCACGGCGATCGAGGTGATGTTGAGAATGCGTCCCCACCTCCGCTCCTTCATCCCGGGGAGAACGATCCGCGTGAATCCGACGACGCTGAACAGCAGCAGCCGCGTCGCCGACTCCCACATCTCCGGGGTATAGCTCTCGAACGGCCCGCTCGGCGGCCCTCCGGAATTGTTGACGAGGATGTCGACGCGCCCGAATTTGTCGAGCGCCGCCTTCGCGACGCGGTCGAGCCCCGATTGCTGTGAGACGTCGGCGGCGACTTCGACGACCGTGACTCCGCTGCGGCTGCGAATCGATTTGGCGGCGTCCCGCAGCGCATCTTCACCGCGCGCGCACATCACGAGATTGGCGCCCTCGGCGGCGAGCTCTTCGGCGATGGCGCGGCCCAGCCCTTTGCTGCTCGCCGCGACGAGCGCGACCTTGTCGCGAATGCCGAGGTCCAAAGGTCAGCGCCTCAGGTAGTCGTCTTTCTTTTCCAGCCAGTCCTGGCGGGGCGGGCTGAAGACGTCGACATCGAGCGTCTCCTCCAACGCTTCGGCCTTGTGGGGAACGTTCGACGGAATGAGCAGAACTTCACCGGCGTTGACCGTGATCTCCTCGGCACCGTCTTCCCCGATCCAGAATTTGAGCGCGCCCTCGAGGATGTAGGTGAGTTGCTCGTTCTCGTGTGAGTGCCGGGGGACTATGCAGCCTTTCTTCAGATAGACGTGCGCCAGCATCATCCGGTCGCCAGTGATGAGGCGCCGCTCGAGCATGTCGCTGACACGCTCTTTTTTCATCGAGTCCCACCGGTAGAAACTGACTTTGCTCTTTGCAGCCATCACCGCTCCGTGATGATCGGTCAAAGGTGAGCAGCGCCCGCCGCAGCGGCCACTGCCGAGGTTACTCGGTAAAATCCCCGCTCGTCTAAACAGTGAACAGATGAGTTCGTCGTAGGCCTTCATTCGCCAGGCCGGCGGCGCCTGCCTGGTGCTGCCGGACCTTCTCCGTTCAAGGGCAAATCCATCGAAAGGTGGAGACGCAAAGCTGCGTGGCTACCGCTGATTCTAACAGATCGGCCAAGCCGGGCGCGCTACCAAAGAGAGAACAATTTATGGCCGTATCTCAGCTCGGTCGCTACATCCTGGTAGCGACGGCACTCGTCGCTCTCGCCGCCTGCGCGACCGATTCGACAACCTCCCCCGACAGCGTCGCTGACGCCAGCCACAAGAAGGGCGGGACCACGACTCCGAGTCCAGCGCCTCCGCCAACGCCAGATCCGACCCCGGCTCCGGGCATCCCGGTCAACGGGAACCCGATCGCCGGCGCCAGATTCTGGGTCGACCCGAATTCGAGCGCGAAGCAAACCGCGGATTCTTGGCGCGCGTCCAGGCCGGCCGACGCGGCGCAAATGGACAAGATCGCCAACGGCTCGCAGGCGCAGTGGTTCGGCGGCTGGAGCGGCGACATTTTCACAGCCGTCAGCAACTCGTCGAACACGACGATTGCAGCAGGCGCGATGCCGGTTCTGGTCGCTTACAACATCCCGCAGCGGGATTGCGGCGGGTTGTCGGCGGGCGGCGGCGCCAGTGCCGATGCTTACAAGACGTGGATTGCGGCCTTCGCCAAAGCGCTCGCCGGCAAGAAGGCCGTCGTCATCGTCGAGCCCGATGCTCTGACCCAGATGGACTGCCTTTCCGCCGCCGATCAGGCAACGCGGGTGAGCCTCATTCAGTACGCGGTGAATTCGCTCAAAGCGGCCAGCTCCGGCATCGCCGTATATCTAGATGGCGGCCATTCGGCGTGGAAGTCGGCGAGCGACCAGGCAGCGCGCCTTACGCGGGCCAACGTCGCGGCGGCTGATGGCTTCGCGCTCAACGTCTCGAATTTCCAGTACACCGCGAACAGCATTGCCTACGGAAAAGCGGTTTCCGCTCTGATCGGGGGCAAGCATTTCGTCATCGACACCGGCCGCAACGGCCTCGGCCCCACCGCCGACAATCAGTGGTGCAATCCGGCGGGACGCGCTCTCGGCCCGTCGAGCACGACGTCGACCGCGGATCCGCTGGTCGATGCATACCTGTGGATCAAGGCGCCCGGCGAGTCGGACGGGTCGTGCAACGGAGCGCCGACCGCTGGCGCATGGTGGGCTGACTACGCCCTCGGACTGGCCCAGAGAGCGATCTGAGAAACGCAGCTTGATAGAAAAAACGGAGCCTACGGGCTCCGTTTTTTTTTTAGTCGAGACGCGCAGCCAGGAATGGAT
>DASXGU010000274.1:0-6755 GCA_036488915.1 Gemmatimonadaceae bacterium
GCCGAGTAGCGGGAGTCGAAGTCGGCGACCTTCGCTTTGCTGGCCAGCTTCGCCGGAATGAGATTCCAGTGCATGGTGCGCAGCACGCGGTGCTTTAGGAACGGGTCGTAGTAGACCGCGGGAATCTCCTCGCGGGGATTCAGGTTGTAGCGCGGCTTCCAGTCGCTGGGCGTGAACTTCTTCGTGTAGCCGAAGAGCTTTTCGCTGATGCCGTCAGGGTTGACCACGGTGGCGCGTCCGCACATTGGATTCGCTTGTCGCTCAGCTGATGAAGATCATCGTTGATCAGGCACTCTGCGCCCGCGCACGCGGAATGTCAACCGTTCGCAACGCTCAGAAATTGTGCCGCATGTTTGCGATCACTTCGATGATCACCGCCAGTGCCAGGATCAGGGCTTCGTCCTTCTCGTCGTCCTCGATACGAATCCAGTAAGTGTCGCTGAGGCGGAACCACTGCCTGGTGAACGTCGCGACTTTCTGCGCGCCGCGTTTGACTATGTACTCGAACGCCAGAATGTCGCCGAGCATCTCGAGATTCTCCGAGCCCGACATCGTGACGGTGAAACGCCGGCGCCAGAACGACCAGAAATCCCGCTGGACTTCCGCGAGCAGTCTGCCGTCGCGCCAGATCTCGTAGGTCCCGACCCAGTTGAAGACTTTCTGCTCGATGTAGACGAGCTCGTTGCCCTCCATGTCCTCGAAGGAGAGCTTGTCACCCAGTGTGGCCAGTGCGCCCCTGACCTGAAACGCGTTCTGGCCATCGATGTTCTTGATGATGAAGTTGTTGCCGAGGGAAACGAGCTTTTGCTTGAGAACGTATTGCATGCGCTATGAGCGAGGTCCCGAGACGCCTAGGGCTTGCTTGACGCGAGCGAAGGCAGCTCCGTGAAGGTATCCGTACGCGGAACCTGTACGAACGCGGCGAAAAGTTGTGGGGGCGGCACCACCAGCTTTCGGGCGCGCAGATCCAGCCACCCGCCGGTCGACCTGACCACTGCCGCCCGCTTGCCGGCCTGGGACCAGATCTCGTTCTCGACCACAAAGCGCGCTCCATCGGGGCTGAGCGCGCTCACGGCGTACGTAACCGTGACGAGCTCGTGCAGACCGATCTCATGTGCGTATTCGACCTCGTCTTTCCGCACGACTGGTCCCAGCGCCAGCCGACGGAATTCCGACGGAGGAAACCCGTGCTCGGCGAAGAACGCCATGCGCACGTCGGCGGCGAGATCGAGGTAAGCGGTATTCGCCAGATGCCCGTTGGCGTCCATCGTGTTCCAGCCGGCGAGAAACTGCCTGGAGTACCGACCACCGTATTGCGTGTCTTCGAGCGAGGCCATGGTTCAGTTTTGCGGTGCTCGCACAGCCTTCCCGGGCGCAACGGACTCGACCGCTCTCCCGTTGGCGACGACGGAGACGCCATTCACTATCACGTGCTCGATGCCGACCGGTGACAGAGACGGTTCGCGATAGGTGGCGCGATCGCTGACCTTCGCGGCGTCGAAGATGGTGATGTCGGCATCCGCTCCAATTGTCAGACGCCCCTTCCGTTTCATCGACGGCACCCTCTGCTCGAGCCGCCGAGCCGGCATCAGAGTCATCTTGAGGATCGCCTCCGGCAGTGAGAGCGAGCCAGTCTCACGCACGTAGCGCCCGAGCACGCGAGAAAAAGTTCCCGCCGTCCGCGGATGGCCGGTTCCGTTCTGCCAGTACGAGTCGCTGGCGATGATGGTCAGCGGATTCGTTATCGCCGCGGCCACCATCGGCTCGGTGTTGGTGTGTACGACGATGGGCCCTCCAATCCGCGAGTACCGCGCGAAGCTCTCCCGATTCAAGCGCTCTCCGGTCAGGGGCCACTCGATCTCCGCATATCGTTCGCCAGACGCCGATCTGTAGGCATCCTGGATCGTGGCCGATCGAATCTCGGTCATTCCGGCTGTGTACGGATATGCCTCAGTCGTCACGTCGTGCCCGCGGGCGCGGGCGTCGGCGATCATGCCGAGCATCATCGGTGTTTCGGCCAGACTCGAGCTGTTGATGTGGACGACGTGCAGGGGCGCCCCGGTTTCCATGGCGAGCGCGAGCACTTCTTTCAGGCCCTCGGCGCCAGGCGTGATATGGACGTGGACAGGAGCTCCGGCCCGGGCGGCGATTCCGAAAACAGCCAGCAGCTCCGCGCGGGTCGCCGCTGGGGTGTACGGAAAGCCGGCCCCAATGTGTACGGCGCCTTCGCTCAGTCCTGTCTCGATGCCCCTCACAATCTCGTCGATGCGGGCGGGGGTCGAGGCGCCGTTCGCTCCTTCTCCCTCCGGCCAGAAGCTGCCGGGGTCCTTCATCACGGCCATTCTCACTTTGATGTGGCCGACACTCGCACCGTAGTTGATGCGCTGCCCGCCGCTGCGCTCCTTGTACCAGCCGGCGACATCCGACGTACCCAGCTCGAGCTCGAGCGTAGTCGTTACCCCATCGAGCGACTGCATTCGGTACGTTTCCGCGGTCACACCATGCGAGTGCAGGTCGATGAAGCCGGGCGCGACGACGAGGCCGTTGGCATCGATAGTATCCTGGCCGCGTATGGATTCCGCTGTAATGGTCGCGATTCGCCCATCGCGAACTCCGATGTTGCGCACGCCGTCGATCCCGGACTCGGGATCGATAATCCGTCCGCCGAGGATCGCGCGGTCGAAATTGGTGTCTGTCACCCCCGGTGGGCCCGGAACCGCAGGCAGACCGGACTCGGCAGCTCCAGCCGCTGGCTCGTGCGGGTCAGGCTCCCCGTCTTCTCGTCGCGCGCCAACATGACTATCGAATTCGATTTCTGATTCGCCACCAGCAGCCACCGCCCGCTCGGATCGAGGCTGAAGTTGCGCGGCCAATCGCCTTCGGTCGAGATCGTCTGCTCGAGCGCGAGCGCGCCGGCCGGCGACACCGAAAAAACGGCGATGCTGTTGTGGCCGCGGTTCGAGACGTACAACGCGCGCCCCGACGGCGCGATGTGGATGTCGGCGGGGTAGTTCTCCCCGTGCCATCCGCTGGGCAGCGTCGATTGCGCGTCGCCGGCAGTCAGCGCGCCTCGCTCGCCGTCGAAGCGCAGCGTCGCGACCGTCGAGTCCAGCTCGTTGCTGACGAACACCAGCGGCAGCTTCGGGTGAAACGCGAGGTGTCGGGGACCCGCGCCCGCCCGCATGATCGCGTCTCCGCCGGCCACGTGCCGCAGCGCATTGGCATCGAGATCGAGCCGGTACACGAATACGCGGTCGGCGCCGAGGTCCGCGGCGAGGGCGAAGCGATTCCCGGAAGCGGCGACGATGGAGTGCGCATGGGCCTCACCCTGGCGATCTGCGACGGGTCCGTTGCCGGTGTGCTTCACCACGGAGCTCGCCTGCGCGAGTGAACCGTCGGGTAGAATCGGCAGCATCGCCACGCTGCCGCCCGAATAGTTTGCGACCAGCGCCACCCGGCCGGTGTGATCGACGCTGATGAAGCACGGTGCGCCACCCTCGGAAGCCTGTTCCCCCAGTTTGGTGAGCGCGCTGCCGTCGCCCGCGATGGCGAACGCGGTGACCGCGCCGCTCGCCTTGTCGCGGTACTTCTCGACTTCGTTCACCGCGTAGAGAACGCGGCCGTTGGGATGGAGGGCGAGGTACGATGGATTCGCGCCTGCGCTCACCGATCCGGCCTGACGCAGCTGTCCCGTGCGCGGGTCCATCCGAACGAGATAAATCCCCTTGGACTTGCCATCGTCCGTATAGGTCCCGACGTACAGAAGTTCATCATCCACCTGGGGCTCCGTGGGCGACGTGAGGTTGCGGGCACCGCGCGCGAGCGCAGCGAAGCCGAGCGCGGAGGCCAGGAATTCGCGTCGCGACGGTTGGCGAGAGTTTGTCATGGAGAGAAAGTGGCAGCGCGCGGACCGGCCCGCCATATTCGGTCAATGAAACAGACACGCGTCCTCGCACTTCTTACCGTCCTGCTGGCTGCGCCAGCAACGGCCCAAACCGATCTCCACCTCATTCCCCAGCCACGCGAGATGCGGGTCGAAAGCCCGGTGTCGGTCGCAAACGGGATCACGGTGGTTCGGCCGGCGAACGCTGAAGATCGATTCGCTGCCTCGGACCTGACGAATGCGCTGAAAGAGCGCGGGATTCGCGTTGCGAATGGTGAGACCGGGTCGGGAATCCGCGTCGTACTGATGCGGGCCGACGCTTCGGGCGCGCGAGCCGTTCTGCGCCGCCATTCGCTCAGCTTCGATCCCGCCATGCACGACGAAGGCTATGTCATCGCCCCCGATGGCAACCGCATCGTCGTCATCGGCTCGACATCGGCGGGCGTGTTCTACGGCGCTCAAACAGTGAAGCAGCTGGTGAGCGGCGATGGCGATCAGGCCCGGCTATATCGCGCCACGATTCGCGACTGGCCGGCGATGCGCTACCGCGGATTCCACGACGACATCTCCCGCGGCCCCGTGCCGACGCTCGAATTTCAGAAAAAACAGATCCGCACCCTCGCGGCATACAAGGTGAATCTCTTCTCGCCGTACTTCGAGCATACCCTCGTCTACGACTCGAATCCGCTCATCGCACCGCCCGGTGGAGCGATGACCCACGCCGACGTGAAAGAGCTCGTCGCGTACGCCGCCAATTACCACGTCGACATCGTTCCGGAGCAGGAAGCCTTCGGCCACCTGCACCACATGCTGAAGTACGAGATCTATTCTCCCCTCGGCGAGACGCCGCACGGGCATGTTCTCGCGCCGGGCCAGCCGGGCTCGCTGCCCCTGATCCGGCAGATGTTCGCCGAGATCGATTCGCTTTTTCCCAGTCATTTCGTCCACCTCGGCGCCGATGAGACCTTCGAGCTCGGACGCGGGCAGACAGCTGACCGAGTGAAGGCCGTTGGAATCGGCACCGTCTATATCGACTTTCTGAAGCAGATCGTGGACGCGCTGCGGCCGAGTGGAAAGAAATTCCTGTTCTGGGGTGACGTCGCGCTCAGCTCACCCGAGCTCGTGAACACGATCCCGAAAGACCTGATTGCAGTTTCCTGGACTTATGGAGCCGACACCTCGTACGTCAGGTACATCGCGCCATTCCGCGATGTTGGAATGGAAACGTGGGTGGCGCCGGGAGTGAGCAGCTGGAATCGCGTGTATCCCGACAATGCGATCGCTCTCATCAACATCCAGCGTTTCGTGCGCGACGGACAGCGGCTCGGCGCCACCGGCATGATCAACACCTCATGGGATGACGATGGCGAAGCTCTGTTCAATCAGACCTGGTACGGCGACCTGTTCGGTGCCGCCGCCGCGTGGCAGCAGGGTGAAAGCAGCATCGACGCGTTTGCCTCGAGCTACGGGCGAGTGTTTCACGGCGACCTGAGCGGCAAGATCGACGAAGCGCAGCGACGCCTCTCGGCGGCGCACGCGTTGTTGACCAATGCCAAGGTCGGCGATGCGAGCAATTATCTGTTCTGGCTGGATCCGTGGACGGACGAAGGTCGCAGCATGGCCCAGCGCATCAGGCCGTACACCCACGATCTGCGCATTCTGGCCGAATCATCACTGGTACTCATTGACCAGGCCGAGCCGAAGATTACGCGCGAGCGCGATGCGATCGAAGCGATGAAGCTCGGCGCGCGGCGGATGGATTTCATCGGGATGAAGTTCCAGTTCGCCGATGAAGTAGTGGCGATGTACGACCGCGCACGGGACACGACGAGCAAGGCGCCGGGCCGAGATCTGGCGGACATCACCGGCGTGAACGGCAGACTCCAGGATCTGCGTGACGGACTTTCGCTGATTCGCGACGAATACGAGAAAGCGTGGCTGAGCGAGAACCGGCCCTACTGGCTGCACAACGTTCTGGCGCGCTACGATCTGGCGACGCAGCTATGGATCGAGCGCGGCGACAGGGTCAATCTTGCCCGCCAGGAATGGTACCGCAGCCACAGGTTGCCACCTGCGGAGAGCCTTGGAATTCCGGCGAGCATGCCGGGCTTGCCGCCCTATGCTCGTTAGAAAGTCCATAAGTATCGCTCTGCTGATCGGCCTGTTGGCGGCGGCCGCCAATCCAATGATGGCGCAGCCAACCCGCGATCCACACACCCCGGGATACGTCGCCGCGAGGGAGCTACCCGATGACAGCGTTCCGCCGACGGATGCGGACGGAAACTTCATCATCGGTCCGACCCACACGCCCGCATTTGAAATGATCGTGCACGAAGGTGTGCCGCGGGGGACAGTTCACGTCTTCGCCATGCGGTCGGAGGACAGCAGGATTTTTCCGGGGATCGCCCGCGATTCCGGAACGTTCGGAACGCCGAGTCCAACGGATCCCGCGACGCTGGTGGTGACGACGAGCCATTCGGCTCCTTACACGCGAGCCGTAAGCGTGTATATCCCCGCCGGATACGTCCCCGGCACGGTCGCGCCATTCATCGTCGGGGCGGACGGGCCGGATCAGTCGTTGTTCACCGCACTCGACAATCTCATCGCCGAAAAGCGGGTGCCGCCGATGATCGCGATCTCGATCGGCAACGGTGGCGGGGACGCGCAAGGGAGCGAGCGAGGCCTTGAATACGACACGATGTCCGGACGCTACGCTGAATTTGTGGAGACCGAAGTCCTACCGGGGGTCGAACGCCAGTACGACGTGAAGCTGACCAAAGATCCTGACGGCCGAGCGACGATGGGCGGCAGCTCGGGCGGCTCGGCGGCATTCATCATGGCCTGGTATCACCCCGAGCTGTATCATCGGGTG
>DASXGU010000225.1:0-3665 GCA_036488915.1 Gemmatimonadaceae bacterium
CAGCGGGCGGCACGACTCGACCCGATCGACGCTTTGCGCTACGAGTAGATTCTCCTCATGAAAAAAGTCGATGTCCTCGCTGTCGCCGCACACCCCGACGACGTCGAGCTTATATGCGGGGGCACCCTGATCAGGGCCGCGACTCTCGGCAGCGCTACCGGAATCGTCGATCTGGCCGCCGGCGAGATGGCGAGCCGCGGTACGCCGGAGCTGCGCGCCAGCGAAGCGAGCAGGGCGGCGAAGGTGATGGGAGTCTCGGTGCGCGAGAATCTGGGGCTTCCCGACGGCGGCATCGTCAACACGCCGGAGACGCGGGCGAAGCTGGCAGTGGTGATCCGCCGCCTCCAGCCGAAGATCGTCATCACCCACTCTCTCCACGGCCGGCATCCCGACCATCCGGTCGTCGCACAGCTGGTTCGTGACGCATGCTTCGTCGCCGGGCTGAGAAAGATCGAGCCGGAAGTGGCCGCGCACAGACCACTCAAGGTCCTGCACTCGCTCTCCTACCGCGAAGACAATCAGAAACCGACTTTCGTGGTCGACATCACCGACGCGTTCGAGAAGAAGCTCGAGGCAATCGGCTGCTATGAATCGCAATTTGGCGATGCCGTTCAGGCGGGAGAGGTTTACCCCAACGGCGAGCCGCTCCAGGATCTGATCCGCCACCACGCGGCGCACTACGGCTCGCTCATTCGCTGCCGCTACGGCGAGCCGTTCTACACGACGGAGACAATGCGCGTCGACGACGTCGCCGCGCTCGAGGTCTCGACTTTTTGACCGGCAAGCCAAGCCGGCGCCCGCCCCGTGCGTCGAAGAAAGTCAGCGACGAGGTCACCTACCCGTCATATCTGGCCCTCGACGAGCTGCTGCAGCTGCAGCGTCCGCGATCAGATCCCGAGCACCCGGACGAGCTGCTCTTCATCATAGTCCACCAGGCGAGCGAGCTGTGGTTCAAGCTCATTCTCCACGAGCTCGGTGCTCTCATCCGGCTCCTTGAAGCCAACGACACCCTCGGGGCCCTCACTTCCGTAAGGCGAGTCAATGCGCTGGTGCACATCGTCACGGGTCAGCTCTCCGCGCTCGAGACCCTGCCACCGCAGCGATTCGCACAGTTCCGCGGGTACCTCGGAACTTCGAGCGGCTCGCAAAGCGTCCAGTTCCGCGCCATCGAGGCGATGTCGGGCATGCGGGACCCGCATTTCCTCCAGGTACTGAAACAGCACGGCGAAATCGCCCCACGCGTCGAGCAGGCGCTTTCCAAGCCGACCCTCCAGGAGCTTTTCGACAACATGCTGGCTGCGCATTCCGTGACGCTCGAGCAGATCTACTCCGAGCCGAATCAGCGACCGCTGCAAATGCTGGCGGAAGGGCTCCTGGAGTACGAGCAGGGTTTTGCCATGTGGCGCTTTCTGCACGTCCAGCTCGTCGAGCGAATCATCGGGCCGGCGACATCCGGTACCGGTGGCACACTTGGCTCCAGGTACCTGCAGAAAACAATCTCGCAGAGATTTTTCCCCAAGCTGTGGGAAGTTCGGAGCAAGTTCTTCAGGGGGTAGGTCAGTCTCCCTGCTGGGTCATGCGCGCCTTAAATTTCATTTGATGCCCGCTGATCCCATCTATCTCGACCATGCCGCCACCACGCCGGTGCGTGAAGAGGTTTTCGAGGCGATGAAGCCCTTCTTCGGGCCACGCTTCGGAAACCCCTCCAGCACGCATCGCTGGGGCCGCGAAGCACGCGCGGCGCTGGACGAGGCCCGGGAAAGGGTCGGCCGATGTCTGGGCGCCCGCCCAGACGAGATCTGTTTCACCTCCGGAGGTACGGAGGCCGACAACCTTGCCATACTCGGCGCGTGGCGGGCCCTGAAGTCTAAGGGCCGGACCGCCGTCGCTACTACTCCGATCGAGCACAAGGCCATCCTCGGTGCGGTGCATCAGGCGGCGCGCGAGGGCGCCGAGGAGCGGTTTCTGACGATGACACCCGAAGGTGTCGTCGACCCCGCGAGCTTTGATGACATCGTCGACGAGCAGGTAGCGGTCTGCTCGATGATGTGGGTCAACAACGAGATCGGAACCGTACAGCCGCTGCCGGAGCTGTCGGCGCGGGCGAAGACGCGCGGTGCGCTGGTGCATACCGACGCCGTGCAGGCGTTCGGCAAAGTGCGCATCGACGCCCAGTCGCAGTCATTCGACTTGCTCACCATCTCGGGTCACAAGTTCGGCGCCCCGAAGGGAATAGGCGCGCTGTTCATTCGCCGCGGCACCCAGATCGAGCCGCTGCTGCACGGTGGATCGCAGGATCGCGGACGTCGCCCCGGCACCGAGAACGTCGCCGCCGCCGTCGGACTGGCGCGCGCCGCGGAGCTCACGCTCGCCGAATGCGAGGCCCATTGCGAGCGAATTCGAAAGCTGAGAGACAGACTGCAGGCCGGGATCCTCGACAAGGTTCCGGATGCAATCGTTCACGGGCGGGGCGCGGAGCGCGCACCCCACATCCTGAACATTTCCGTGCCGGGCACCGACAGCGAGTCTCTGCTGATGGCGCTCGACCTGCGCGGCATCGCCGCATCGGGTGGCTCCGCCTGCCAAAGCGGGAGCATCGAACCGTCGCACGTATTGTCGGCGCTCGGCGTCCCCGCCGACCTCGCGGGCGCGGCTATCCGTATGAGCCTCGGCGCTCTGACGACGGATCATTGCATTGACCGCGTCATCGAAGTCTTCCCTGCGCTGGTCGCCAAGGCGCGCCAGCTGACGGCGGCGGAGTAGAGATGTCGCGGGAGAGAGTGCTGGTCGCCATGTCCGGCGGCGTCGATTCGTCGGTGGCGGCGGCGATGCTTGTCGAACAGGGGTATGATGTCGTCGGCGCCACGATGAAGCTGTTCTGCCACGGCGAGGACGTCCCCGACCGCCCGTGCTGCTCCCTGGATTCGGTGAACGACGCGCGTCGGGTCTGTGAGCAGCTGGGCATTCCCCATTACGTGCTCAATCTCGAGAGTCGCTTCGGCCACGACGTCGTCGACAATTTCGTCGACGAGTACTCTCGGGGGCGGACGCCGATTCCATGCGTCCGCTGCAACACTTTCACGAAGTTTCGCGACTTTCTGAGGAAAGCCGACTCCATCGACGCCCGGTGGATCGCTACGGGCCATTACGCGCGGGTCGTCGACGGCCGCCTGCATCGCGGCATCGATCAGAACAAGGATCAGACCTACTTCCTGTGGGGAATCGATCGGGGAGTGCTGTCGAGGATGCTTCTGCCGGTCGGTGACCTGGACAAGGCGCAGACGCGCGCCCGTGCCCACACCATGGGGCTCGAGGTCGTCGCAGAGAAGCCCGAGAGCCAGGAGATCTGCTTCGTGCCCGACGGCGATTATGCCCGCATCCTCGAGCAGCGGCTGCCGGCGGATTCCCCGGCTCTCTCCAGAGGCCCGATCGTTACGTCGAGTGGACGCGTGGTCGGCGAGCATTCCGGTTTTGCTCGCTACACCATCGGCCAGCGCCGCGGAGTGCCCGGAGGCTTTCCGGCACCGATGTACGTGATCGCGATCCGGCCCGCCGAGCGCGCGGTCGTGATCGGCGGCCGCGATGAGCTCCTCGGCAGCGGACTCGTCGCCAGCGAAATGAACTGGCTGGCCGATGCGCCGTCCATCGGCACCACGGTGAGTGTG
>DASXGU010000005.1:0-8381 GCA_036488915.1 Gemmatimonadaceae bacterium
GGCACGTCGCCATCCGTAACGCGGGTGAAGGGAGGCAAGGTTCAGAAGGTTCAGATAACGACCGGTGTCACCGACAAAGCGTCGGAGACGACCGAGGTTCTGGGTGGACTGAGCGCCGGCGACACGCTGCTGCTCGGAGCAGCCCAGGGTATTACGCCGGGAACTCCGGTCCGGGTTTCCGCGCCGGCGGGTCCGGCGGGCAGTCCGGCACAGGCGAAGGGGAACTGATTTTATGGTGATTTCAGATTTTGCGATCAAGCGTCCAATGATCACCGTCGTGACGATGGTGGCGCTGGTCGTATTCGGGCTGTTTGCCCTCTGGCGGCTGCAGACGGACGAGTTCCCCGACATCCAGCAGCCCGTGGTCCTCACGTTCATTCCGTATCCCGGCGCATCGCCCGAGGGCGTAGAGCGCGAGGTATTGAAGCCCGTCGAAGATGCGATCAAGGGCATCTCGGGTGTCGATCAGATCTTCGGCACCGCCGGCGACGGCTACGCGCAGATCATCACGCTGTTCCTGTTCGAGAAGGATCCGCAGGTCGGCACGCAGGACATTCGCGACGCGATCTCTGGAATCAGGCAGGATCTTCCCGTCGAGATGAAGGAGCCCGTGCTCCAGCGCTTCGACCCGGCCGACATCCCCATCGTCTCGATCACGATGAACTCGCAGACGATGACGCCGGCGCAGCTGACTCGACTGGCTGACCCGGACATCACCAGCAAGCTGAAAGGCATCCCGGGAGTGGCGCAGGTGCAGCTGGTCGGTGGCGTGAAGCGCGAGATGACGATCCAGCTCAAGCCGGACGCGCTGCAGGCCGCGGGCGTGAGCGTCGGCGAAGTCGTCAACGCTCTGCAGGCGCAGAATCTGGCCGCGCCGGTGGGGAGTGTGAATGGCGATCTGGAGGAGCGCACGATCCGCCTGCAGGGCCGCCTGGAAGGTCCGCAGGATTTCATGAACCTGGTCGTTGCCCAGCGCAATGGGCAGATCATTCGACTCGGGCAGGTCGCCGACGCCATCGACGGCACCCAGGAACAGCGCTCGATCGCGCTGTTCAACGGCGTGGAAGGCATCGGCATCGACATCGTGAAGTCGAAGGGCTACAGCACCACCGACGTCAGCTCGAAGATCCGCAAGCAGGTCGACGAGATCCAGAAGACGCTGCCGCCGGGAGTGAAGATGGACATCGTGCGCGACGCGGGGAAACGCGTCGCTGATTCGGTGCGCAACGTCGAAGAGGCTCTGTTGGAGGGCGCGTTCCTGACCGTTCTGGTGGTGTTCGTGTTCCTCAATTCCTGGAGATCGACGGTCATCACTGGACTGGCGCTGCCCGTCTCCGTCCTGGCTTCGTTCATTGCGGTATGGGCGTTCGGCTTTACGCTCAATACCATGTCGCTGCTCGGCCTCTCGCTGGCCATCGGCATCCTGATCGACGACGCCATCGTGGTGCGCGAGAACATCGTGCGCCACATCGAGATGGGGAAAGACCACGTCACCGCCTCCCACGAGGGCACGGACGAGATCGGACTGGCCGTGGCGGCGACGACGTTCTCGATCGTGGCCGTGTTCGTGCCGATCGCGTTCATGTACGGCGTGGCCGGGCAGTGGTTCAAGCCGTTTGCGCTCACCATCGCTTCCTCGGTGATGGTATCGCTGTTCGTCTCGTTTTCCCTCGACCCGATGCTTTCCGCCTACTGGCCGGATCCGCAGGTCGAGGCGCACGAGCGCCGGAACCCGATCGCGCGCACGCTGGAGAGATTCAATCACTGGTTCAACCGGCAGGCAGAACGGTACAAGAGACTCGTCGCCTGGGCCCTCGACCACCGCGTGGCAGTGGTGACGATCGCCATCGCGTCCTTCATCGTAGCGTTGGCGCTCCCGGCGGTCGGACTGGTCGGCGCAAGCTTCTTCGGAAGCGAGGATCAGTCGGAGGTCATCATAGCAATCGAGACCCCTCCGGGATCCAACCTCGCCTACACCAGGATCAAGGCCGAAGAGGCGGCGCGAATCGCCCGCTCACACAAGGACGTCGTGAGGTTCACCTACACCACGACCGGCGGCCAGACCGGTGATGTCGACGTCGGACAGGTGTACGTGCGGCTCGTGCCGAAGGCCGATCGCAACATCGGAGCGGAAGATTTTGGACGCCAGCTGCGCAAGGAAGTCGGGCAGATCGCCGGCGCCCAGATGTCGGTGTTCACGAATACCTTCGGCGGGGACCAGAAGCAGATCCAGATTCAGCTGCGCGGCGGCACGATTCAGTCGATGACACCGGCTGCGGAGCTGATCGCGGATCAGGTCCGCACCGTACAGGGTGCGGTAGATGTCGGTCTCTCGACCAAAGGCCAGAAGCCCGAGCTGAGCGTCGACATCAATCGCGGCCTCGCCGGCGCGCTGGGCATCAGCGTGGCGCAGGTGGCTCAGTCGCTGAGGCCGGCATTCGCCGGACTCAAGGCTGGTGACTGGGTCGATCCGAACGACCAGACTCGCGATGTTACCGTGCGGCTCGCACCAGAGGCGAGACAGCGCGCGGCGGATCTCGAGCAGCTCCCGATCATCGTGAATGGTGTGAACGGCAGGCCCGAGACGCTTCCGCTCGGTCAGATTGCGACGATCACGCAGTCACTGGGGCCGGCGCAGGTGAGCCACCTCGATTCAGACCCTGTGGTGACCGTGCAGGCAAACACCTCCGGTCGTCCACTCACCGAGGTGATGCGAGACATCAACGCCAAGATCGCCAAAATCACGCTGCCCGCCGGCGTCCACATCACCCAGGGCGGAGAAGCCAAGGATCAGGCGGAAGTGTTCGGCCGCATTTTCTCGGCGCTGGGTATCGCGGTGATGTTGATGTATCTGATTCTGGTGATGCAGTTCGGCTCCTTCCTGGAGCCGCTGGCGATCATGGCGTCGCTGCCGCTGTCGCTCATCGGTGTAATGCTCGCCCTCATGATCACGCACACGACCATCAACATCATGAGTCTGATCGGTGTGATCCTGCTGATGGGCATTGTCGCCAAGAACGCGATTCTGCTCATCGACTTCGCCAAGTGGGCGCGCGAGAAGGACGGCGTGCCGCGCCGCGAAGCGCTGATCATGGCCGGCGCGATACGCTTGCGGCCGATCATGATGACGACGCTGGCGCTGATTGCCGGCATGATCCCGGTGGCGCTGGGAATCGGCGAAGGTGCCGAGTTCCGCGCTCCGCTGGGTCGCGCTGTGATCGGCGGTGTGATTACGTCGACGCTGCTGACGCTGGTCGTGATCCCGACGTTCTACGAGATACTCGACGAATGGCGGGAGTGGGTGCTCACCAGGTTCGGCGTCTACAAGCGTCGCACCGCCGAGCATCGCATCCCGGCTGGGGTGCACGGCGTGCCGCCAACCGAGAGGGCGGAGAAGCTGGCCTAGCGCTCAGTATTCGGCGAACGCGTCGTCCGGGTAGCAGTAGAGCCATCGCTCTCCCGGCTCGGCCGACGCGATCACCGGGTGTCCCGTTGCGCGCGCGTGCTTGCTGGCGTGCTTGTTGGGAGAGTCATCGCAGCAAAGCGTGACGCCGCATTCCTGACAGGTGCGCAGGTGTACCCAGCGCGCGCCGATCTTAACGCATTCTTCGCAGACTCGTTGCCTGGGCTGCTTGACGCTCTTTACTGCCTTGATGTGCGCGCAAGGTCCACTGGAAGCCATTTCGGTTTATCCTCTTTGATCTGAAGGCGATCCGCCGGTGGGACCGAAGCGCTCGGTCTTCACCAGTGCCGGCGAGTGACCAAGCTCGACCAACAACGTGGCCGCGGTTTCCACCAGCGGGGTTGGTCCGCAGACGAAAATCCGCGGCTTATCCGCGGCGGGCCACGAAACCTCGGCCAGCATTTCGCGATCGATCCGCCGCTTGTAACCCGTCCAGCCCGCCGGCGGCTCACGGGTGATGGTGAATCTCACTTCCAGAGAATCATCATCGGATGCCAGCCGCTCCAGCTCGTCACGGTAGATCACGTCGTCCCATTTCCGCGAAGAGTAGAGCAGGCGGGTGCGGAGCAGCTGGCGAGTCACCTGATCGGAAGCCGCGAGCACGGCCGCCCGATGGCGAATCATCGCCATCAAAGGCACGATGCCCGAGCCTCCACCCACCAGCAGCAGCGGACCACCGATCGAGCTGTCCCAGACGAAGTACCCGCCGATCGGCCCGCGCAGCTCCAGCTTGTCGCCCACCCGAAGCTCGTCGGACAGATAAGGCGAGACCTCGCCGTCGTCGAGGCGCTCGACGGTCAGCGCGAGATGCTTCTCCTCCGGCGACGAGGCTATCGAGTAGCTTCGCTCGGTCTGATACCCGTCCTCGGCGGTGAGCCTGACGTCGACGTGCTGGCCGGCGAGGTGGCCCGGCCAGGCAGGAACATCGAGAACGATGGTGCGCGTGTCGCTCGTCTCGGGCAAGACGTCGATCACCGTCCCGAGACGCCAGGCGATTCTTGGCGATGCTTCGACACCACTCACTCGTCGCCGGCGTAGCGTTGCTCGCGCCACGGATCGCCGTAGTTGTGGTAGCCGAGGGCCTCCCAGAAACCAGGCTCGTCGCGATCGAGAAGGACCAGCTCGCGCACCCACTTCGCGCTCTTCCAGAAATAGAGATGCGGAATCAGCAGTCGCGCGGGCCCGCCGTGCTCGGCAGGCAGCGGCTTGCCGTCATAGGCAAAAGCGATCCACGCTTTGCCGCCCGTCACATCGCCAAGCGGAACGTTGGTCGTGTAGCCGCCATCGCAGTGGGCCAGCACGTAAGGCGCCGATGTGACGCCCCTCGACGCGGCTTCGGACAACAGGGTGTCGATCGATATTCCTTCCCACACCGTATCGAACTTGGACCACTTGGTGACACAGTGGATGTCTTTCGTGATCGTCTGTCGTGGCAGCGCCGTCAGCTCGTCCCAGGTCCAGCGTGCCGTGCGACCGTCGGTGCCGCGCAACGTGAAGTCCCACGATGCGAGCGAAGTGTGCGGGGTCGGACCCGCGGCCAGCACCGGGAAGTCGCGTGTCTCGTACTGGCCTGGCGGCAAGCGGTCGGCGGTGCCCGCGGATTGCCGGCGTCCCTTGAATCCTCGCGAGATCAAAGCCATCGCCGCGATTGGCAGGAGTGGGCCCTTACATCAATCATGTGATGGGTCCTCGTTATGGCTGGCTCTACGCACGCAGCTCGGGATTCTCAGGCTTCACCGAGGTCATGTCCGGCGCGAAAGCCGCGGTGACGTCGGCCAGCGTGACCTGGCCGCGCGCATTGGCTTCCGCCCACCTGATCGCAAAGTCGGCGACCTCTTCCCAGCCCGCCTGCCCGACGATGTGGTGAGTGCGATTCGGAAACTCGCGGTAGTCCACCACCGCGGTCGAAGCCTTCGCGTACCTGCGCTGGTTCGCCTTGTTGATGGCCGGCGGAACGATGTGGTCACTGCTGCCTGCTATGAACAGCAGCGGCGCGCGCATCGCGTTGGCGTAGTTGACCTTCGAGGAAGCTTTGGGATTCAGGAGGGCGAGCGCTGCATCCCAGAGAATGCTGTTCGCCGCCGGGATCTGATAGCGATCGTAGACCTTCTGTGAATCGGCCGGGCTTAGCTCGTTTGTGAAGGCGTAGTTGAACTGCTTTGGCGTCAGCGACGTCGTCTTGCCGTAGCTGAACGGGTTACCGAGAATCGGAAAGCCAGCCCGAACGGTCGAGAACGGAAGAACAGCGATTCCCGCCGTCTGCGCCGAGTCGATGACGATGCCCGCCGCGCCGAGGCCGCGGTCGATGAGCAGCTGGGTGATGAGTCCCCCGAAGGAATGGCCGATGATAATCGGAGGAGCGTCGAGCTTGCGAATTATCCCGTCGTAGTGGTTCACGACCGTCGTGAGCTTGAGCCGCTTGAGCGGAGAAGGATCCTTGCGAATCGCTTCGACCTCGACCTCCAGCCCGGGCCACGCGGGAGCGATGACATTGTAGCCCAATTTGCCATACCGGTCGATCCAGCCTTCCCAGCTTCTCGGAGTCAGCCACAGTCCGTGGATCAGGACAATGGTCGGTTTGGCGGATCCTCGTCCGTTGACGCCCATAAATTCCTCCTCGAAGAACGCGGCTGCCGCCATGGCGCGCCGCCGATGAAAGGCCGTCTAATTCACACGCTTCTGTTCACGTCTGTGAAAGTGCCGCTGCCCGCCCCTCACGCAAGGCACGAACGAATGCTTCCTCGTTCGCCCACGAGCCTTCATAGCGGGCCCCATTCACGAAGAAAGTCGGGGTGCCGTTCACGCCGCTCCGCACCCCGCTCCGGAAGTCGTCGCGGACCTTCTTCGTATGTGAGCCCGACTCGAGCTCCTGAGTGAATCTCGCGACGTCGAGACCAAGCTCCCTGGCATAGCCGAGAATGTCCTCAGGCTCCAGCGCATCCTGGTGCTCGAAGAGCGTATCGTGCATTTCCCAGAACTTTCCCTGCGCGCCCGCTGCCTCCGCGGCCTGAGCGGCGAGACGCGCGTGAGGGTGCGCCTCCGCGAGCGGGAAATTTCGGAAGACGAATCGAAGGTGATTACCGAGCGTCTCCTGCGCCTGCTTCACGATCGAGTACGCCATGCCGCAGTACGGACACTCGTAGTCGCCGTATTCGACGAGGGTGACGGGCGCGTCGTCCGGACCGCTGATGTGATCGCCGGCCTGGACCGGCGGGGTAAGCTGCGAGGATGTCACGCCCGGATCTCCCGCTGTTGGGGGACCGACGTCTCGGCGGCTGGGCGCTTTGAATCTCCGGCAAGCGACTCGAGTGCATTGAGGATACCGTCGGCGCCGGGATTCACGCCGATCGGAGAACAGTAGCTCCACCGAACTATGCCGTCACGGTCGATGACGAAGAGTGCTCGCTCGGTCGTGCCGTCGTGCTCGCGGTAGGCTCCGTAGGATCGAGCCACGGCTCCCTTCGGCTCGAAGTCGGCCAACAGCGGGAAATGCAGATTGCGATCGCGAGCGAACGCGGCGTGGCACCACACGCTGTCTACAGAAATGCCAACGAGCTCGGCACCGTATTCACGGAACTCGGGCAGAATCTCGTTGTACAGCGCCACCTGGTCCCCGCACACCGGACTCCAGTCGGCGGGATAAAAAACGAGGATGACGGGCCGACCGCGAAGATCGGCGAGATGGAGAGTTTTGTCGGGTGCGGAGCTTAGCGTGAAATCCGGCGCCGGTACCCCGGCTGGAAGGATCGCGTTGGCACCATTGGCTGAAACGGAATCTGTCATTTCTGGCTCCTGCGTATGTCTTTCATGTTAACGAGGCCGTTTGTAAACGCCAATCTCGCGTTCGTCCCACAACTATCGCCGCCGTGAAAACCTGTCACGCGACACGCGCGGGTATTCCCAGAAACCCGGAAAATCTGTGCACTTCGTGAGCTACGGCGCGCAGGACCGTCCTGTTGAGTGCGACCAGCGGGCTCAGGCGGACGACTGCCGAGGTTTCCGAGATGGCGCGGGCCCAATGACCGACCACCTGACCGTCGACGATCAGCAGGTGACCGAAAGCGGCGCTTGGAATTGCTGTCACACCAGAAGCATGGAGATGGGCGTGGATCGCGCTCCGATCCTTGTGGCCGATGAAGTACTCGTCGTAATTCGACAACAGCCGGACGAAGGGCGTCCTCATCCGTGCTGAACGCGCGGGCGTGAACCAGAAATCGCGCTTGTCGATCACCGCGTGCTCGAGCGACGATTTCGCTCCAAGAATCCCTTTTCTGGCGGCGGATTTGGTCAGTCCAGACCACCAGGCGAAGTCGTCTACGGTTGCCGGTCCGCGGGTGGCGAAGTACCTCATCGCCAGCTCGCGAAGTGCGTCGTCCCCGTGCAGCGTCCTGCCCGGCGGGACGCGCTCGTCGAGGAGGGCGTAGGTGAACTGCTTACCCCGGCGCGGACCGCTGCAGATCAGCCCATCGAGCTCGGCGTGCATCACCAGACGCGCCAGCCGTTGTCCACCCGAGCCGTCGACTCTCACGCGCGCCGCAGTGAGCGCCGCCGCCAGTTCCGTCCGGGTGAGGTGTTTGCCACCCGTCAGCGCTTTCGCCAGCACCACGCGGGATCGGTCCAGCAGCTTCCGATCGATCTCTAGCGTGCGATCGTGGTGCGCCAGAATCGCTCGGACTCGCGGCGCGGTCAGAGCCAGCATCCAGCGAATGTCCTCGGGCGCCACGAAATGCCAGGTCGGACGCAGCACGTGGGTCCGGAGGATCGAGCCGTCTACCAGCTCCTTCTCGAGGTCTGTGTCGGTCGCGTCGACAGTGCGCTGCGAGAGAGCCCATTTGGCTCCCAGATAATCCTGCGCCTGCACCGCGCCAAGGAGCCGGACGACATCACTGCCTTTGTCCAGCTTCTCGGTCACCAGACG
>DASXGU010000227.1:0-11490 GCA_036488915.1 Gemmatimonadaceae bacterium
CGGCGGGCGCATCCACATGGCGACTGACATCATGGCGATGCGCGGGACGCCGGTGCTGGCTGCGTCGAATGGGCGCGTCATCAAGCTCGCTACCAGCGGGGCAGGCGGCATCGGCATCTACATCGCCGACGCCAGCGGCCGCTACGTGGAGTACTACGCGCACCTGACGGGCTATGCACCAAACCTGAAAGAAGGGCAACAGGTGGAGGAGGGCGACGTCATCGGCTTCGTCGGGTCAACAGGCAACGCATCGCCCGACGCTCCGCATCTCCATTTCCAGGTCATGCGCAGCGATGCGAATTACTGGAATGGAACGCCGATCGACGTCCGCGGCTTCATGACCAAGCAGGGGAGGATGAGAAGTTGAAGGGCCGCGAGCGCGCCGAGCTGCGAGCGGAAGCGCATCATCTCGATCCGACCGTGCACGTCGGCCAGCACGGTCTGACGCCGACTCTCATCAGCTCGCTCGACGACGCGCTGCGAACGCGCGAGCTGGTGAAGGTGAAGCTGGGTATCAAGGGCGACGTAAAGCCGAAAGATGTTGCCGGCTCGCTGGCGCTGGCGACAAATTCGGCGGTCGTTCAGGTGATAGGGCGGACCGCTACCCTGTTCCGGGAGAATCCCGAGATCGAGAAGAAGCGCGGCGATCTGCCGCCGTGGCGGCGGTAGCCGGGTCACATCGGACATCAACGGAGCGAGGGGCAATGGGCGCAGCAGTAGTCGCAGCGGCAATGAGACGCCGGGAGCAGGAAGTGATCGACGACTTCCGCGCCGCCGGAGCGACGGCACCCGATCGCGCGCAGTCGTACACTGCCGTCGGAGTAGGGGAAACGCTGGCATTGAGGCGCTTGCGGAATCGCGCCGTCATCCGGGAGGCCTCGCCGGGAATCTTCTACCTCGACGAGGAAGTGTGGGAAGCGGTGCGAAGGACGCGTCTCCGCGTCGCCACAGTCGTGCTGGTGATTTTCATCATTTTCGCGATCGGACTTTCTCTCGGTATCATCAAGACGTAAGCGGCGGTTGCTATTAAATAGAGCGGGTCTATTTTTCGCCAAAGGAATCGCCGGCGCGTCGATGGAGGCAGTTCGCCGGCCGCATAATCGGGGACGACATGCCCTACGTGATAACTGAAGCCTGTAAGAATACAAAGGACCGCGCCTGCGTCGATGTCTGTCCCGTCGACTGCATCTACGAGGGGGCGGAGCAGCTCTACATCCATCCGGACGAGTGCATCGATTGCGGTGCCTGCGAGCCGGAGTGTCCGGTCACCGCGATCTTTCCGGAAGAGGACGTGCCCGCGAATCTGAAAGAGTACGTCCAGATCAATCGCGAAGTGTTCAAGAGTCCCGAGCCGCCGGGAAGACCCAACCGCTAGCGGTTCCGTGCGCCGGGCGACTGGCGCAAACGGGTGCCCGGCCATCAATATCTGATCCCATGACCCCCACCATCGTTCCCGGCAAGAACGGCATGCCGACCGTGCTTCTCTCTCATCCATCGGGAAGCTCGGCGGACGTCTATCTGAACGGCGCGCACGTGACCTCGTGGATCCCGGCGGGCGCCAGGGAAGTGCTGTTCATGGGGAAGACCGCGACGTTCGCCCCCGGCGATCCGATTCGCGGTGGCATACCCGTCGTCTGGCCCCAGTTCGCCAACCTCGGCGGCTTGCCGCAGCATGGCTTCGCCAGAAAATCGGAATGGCAGCTCGCCGAGAACGCCGATGCCTCGGACGAAACCGCATCGGTAAAGCTGGTGCTCACCGACGATCATCGCACACGCGAGCTGTGGCCATACCATTTCCGAACCGAGCTCACTGTTTCGATCGATGACAAGTCGCTCACCGTCACGCTCGACGCGTTCAATACCGGCGACGAGCTGTTCACTTTCACTGCCGCGCTCCACACTTACATCGCTGTCGCCGACATAAGGGAGTCGGCGATTCGCGGCTTCACCGGCAAGTGGTATCTCGACAAGACCCAGGGCGGCAACGAGACAAAGGACGAAGCCAAGAAGATGGTGATCTCCGACGAGACCGACCGCGTTTACCTCAAGGCGCCGAAGAAGGTCGAGGTCGAAGATCGCGGCAACAATCGCCGCATCGAGGTTCGTTCGGCCGGCTTCAAGGACGCGGTAGTGTGGAACCCGTGGGCGGAGAAGGTGACCGGCTTCATCGGACTGGATCCCGAAGACTATCTTCGAATGGTGTGCGTGGAAGCCGCGCAGATCGGCTCGCCGGTGGAGCTCAAGCCGGCCGGAACCTGGACGGGCTCGCAGACGCTGGCCCTGGTGTAGTGCCCCCGTTCTTCCGCCAATCGACGTATCGTTGGCAGTGCGACAAGTGCGGAGTGTTTTTTACTCCGGGCAAGGGCGGGGTGTGCACGATGTGCAAGCGGGCGCTGTGCGATGAGCATTTGCACGGCGGCTTTCTCGAAAAGCTGAGGGCGAGGCTGGCGGGGAGGCCCGAAGGGTGCGTCGAATGCAGGCAACGGCTCGCTTAGAGTTTTTCCTGTACTCCCGCTATCCCGCTCTTCCCCCGATCACTTTGCTCTTGATGACGAACGCCGCCAAAAGCACGGCGTACTGCAGGAACGTGCTTATCTCGCTCCTGAACGCTTCAGCCCAGTGGTATTCGCCGATCACGCGGTCACCCTTCGGCGGCCGCGGGATCCAGCGGGGTGTCTCGCTTTTGTAATCGAGGTACTCACGGCCGAAGATAGATTCGAGGACTCCTTCCTCGTAGCGGACGATCAGCTCGTACTCGACGCCGAAGAGCAGGACGGCGAATGGAAGGAACCACAGCACGCCGGAGATGGTGACGAATCCCATCCAGATCAGAAAGTTGCCGATGTAGAGCGGGTTTCTGACCCAGGCAAAAATCCCGTAGGTGATCAGCCGCTGCACGTTGCGCGAGCGCCGGCGGGTCACCGTTCCAGCCGCCGCGACGCCCGCGAGGCGAATCGCTTCGCCGATCACGATCAGCGCCAATCCCACCTCCCAGCGAAAGGGAGACGTCAACCCCGGCATCACCAGAGGGATTCCCAGAAACAGCAGCGGCAGCCAGCCCCGATGTCGGAACAGGACGGCCCCGATCTGGGCAGCGAGCGATTGCTCGCTGGCGCTGACGTTCCCCGGCGACCCCGTCGGACTCGTCAACTGCGGGCCTTCTTCTGCCCGGCGTCGTCCTCTTCCCACGGCGAAAAGAGAGTGCGCCATTGGTCCGGCACCGGGATCGGCTTACCCTCGGCCGAGACGGTCACGTAGACGATAGAGGCGTCACATACGACTATGTCGCGCTGATTGCTCACCACCTGACGCACGATGAAGCTGGTGTTGCCCACCGAAAGCAAACCGGTGCGAATGCTCAGGTCGTCGCCGGGAAGACTCTGCGCCTGGTAGGACGCGTCGACTTTCCGCACCACCGCCCACAGGCTGGTGCGCATGTAATCGGCGTAGGACATGTGCCGCTCGAGCGCCGCCCATCTCGCCCGCTCCATCAGAGTCAGCATGTGGGCGTGATTGACGTGTCCAACCGAATCGCAATCGCTCGGATAGATGTGAACCTTGAAGTTCTCGCTCATCGTCGCTGGGGAAGGATTCGCGGCGAAAGTTAACGACACCGGGGCTTCGCACCATCAAGCCGCTAGATTTGGATGATGTCTCCCGCCAGAACCGAGGGCGCCGAGTACCTCGACCGGGTCGAAGACGTCGAGCGTTTTCTCGGCGAAATCTCGGATGTGAAGGAGCTGGCTCTCGATACCGAAGGAGCCAGCTTTCATCGCTTCCTCGACCGCATCTACCTTCTCCAGCTCTCGACGCGGGATCGGAGCGCCATCATCGACCCGTTGCCGATCGGGTCGCCGCAACGGCTGGGACAGCTGCTCGAGGCGAAGGATGTCGAGATCGTTTTCCACGACGCGGATTACGACCTGCGCCTGCTGCATCAGGACTACGGCTGGCACGTCGCCAACATCTTCGACACCCGCGTCGCCGCCCAGCTGCTGGGGATCAAATCCTTCGGCCTCGCCGCGCTCCTGGAACAGTTCTTCGACGTCAAGCTTGACAAGAAACACCAGCGCGCCGACTGGTCGATGCGCCCCCTGACGCCCGATATGCTGGAGTACGCGGCGCAGGATACGCGCTATCTGCTCCAGCTCAGGGATCAAATGCGGAGCGAGCTCCAGCGCCGCGGACGACTGCATTGGGCGCAGGAGGAATTCGCCCGGCTCGAAGGGACCAGGTGGGAAGCCGAAGAAGAGATGGAGGGCTTCCTCCGCCTGAAGGGCGCCCGCGATCTGAGTCGGCGTGAGCTGGCCGTTCTCCGCGAGGTCGCCAACTGGCGCGACACCGTCGCCGCGCAGCTCGATCGCGCCACCTTTCGCGTCATGGGGAATGAAGTGCTGTTCGAGCTCGCACGGCGGGCGCCGCGCAGCGTGTCGGAGCTGAGCGCCATCAAGGGGATGCCGAAAGGCATGATCGAGCGCGGCGGAAATGACATCATCGCATCGGTGCGCCGCGGGATGGAAGCGCCGGAAGCGGAGCTGCCCAAATTCCCGAAGGGTCAACGCTGGAACAAGGATCGGGACTTCGACGATCGAGTCAACCGTCTCAAGGCCGTTCGGGATGCCGCCGCGACTCGCCTCGAGCTCGATCCGGGAGTGTTGTGCTCACGCGAGCGCCTGGAGAATGTGGCGCGGAGCGGCGCCAGGAACATCGATGATCTGGCTGCTGTTCCCGATCTCCGCCGTTGGCAGATCGAGGAGATGGGCGCCGGATTCATCAGCGCCCTTTCCGCGACGAGCTAGAAGCCGGCGCGCCTTTCTACTCGGGAAGCCTGAATAGAAAGCGTTGCTCCATTCTCGTCGCCACCGCGCAGTCGCCAATCCGCGCCGGGTGGTACCTGGTCGATAGCAGCGCGTCCGCCACCGACGACACGAAATCGCTGTAGCTCGCCTTCACCAGCTCGATCGATTCCGCCACGATCGAGCCGTCCGACTGAACCGTGTACGCGACCGTGACGCTGTCACCCACGCCGGCCAGCCGACCGGTGTACGGATACCTGGGCTCGACGCCCGATGCGGGCATCATCGCGTAAGTGAAAGGCAGATCGTAGCGGGGAAGCCGAACCTTCAGGATTTGCCGGTAAGCAGGGACGGTATCAGGAGAGTCTTCGCGCTGCAGCTGCAAAATCAACGGGATCGAATCGGCGCCGCCGGTCGGCGGGCCGAGGGATTCGCTGGATATTGATTCGAGCACTGATTTGACGCTGTCGGCAAACGCCGGCGTGAGTGCGATGTCCAGGACGACGATGTCAGACAGTTTACCGTCGCTATGGGCAGTGGCGTACGCGAAGGCGCCGACGTCCAGGATTCCGGCGGCGCAGCGCGAGCCCACCGAGTCGCACGGCGGAGCGCCCTTCACCACGCTGAGCGACATTTTCGGCGGGACCTTGAATCGCGCGCGAAATTCCTCCGCGAACATGTTCTCGAAATCCAGGGGCAGCTCGGTGCTGGTATCCCGGGGCAGAACGACGGCCTTGATGATCGCCGTCACGGAGTCCGTGGTTCGCAGCGTGTCGAGACACCCGACTGTATCCCCCGGTGCCCGGGCCGCCGCGACGCGTGCCGGCACTTTCTGATTGACCGCGCAGCCGGCCGACGACGCCACGGCCAGCAACCACGCTACCGCGCGAAGCCGCGCCCAGCCGTTCCGCCTATCCGGGGCGGCCGGCACTAGAAACCGAGGTACGCCCTCACCCGCGGCTCCATCTTCTCGGGTGTCCAGAACGGCATCCACACCAGATTCACTTCCACCTTTTCCACGCCTGGCAGCGTACTTACTTCCTTCTCCGCGTTCGTCATGAGCTCGGGTCCGGAGGGGCAGGCAGGGGATGTAAGCGTCATATCCACCCTTACCGTCGATCCCTCGACGGTGATGCCGTATACCAATCCCAGGTCGATGATGTTGAGCTGCAGGTCGGGATCCTTGACGCGACGAAGCGCCAGCTTGACCTGGTCTTCCGACACGACGCCGTTCGCCGGCGCCTCGGTCGGAATGGGAGTGATTGAACTGCCTGTCTCGTCGCTCATGGGCTGAACCTGTGTTGTCTATCGAATAATCACGCAGACGGCACCGTGGAAACAAGAGCGGGCGCCCATCGGGCGCCCGCTGAACAGTCTGTCCGGCCTCGCTTAGCGGCTCTTGGTGCTCTTTCTTGAAGCCTTCCTCGAAGACGAGCTCTTCTTCGCTGTGCCCGGGTGGCTCTTGGCGGTAGCGCTGGCGATGGTGTGGTGCCGCGACGTACCGTGGCGACGCCGCGTGGCGCGCGGCGGCGGGGGATTCCAGCCCACCTCGCGATCGGCGCGGAAGGAGCTCTTGCCCGTGGCCAGCTTGGGGCCGTCGATCACCGACAGAACCGCGGCGTCGGACAGGTCGGCACGGACGTCGGAGATCACCTTGGCCGGGCGTAGCGCGCGAGCGGCGTGAACGCGATTCGTCAGCAGAATCACGAACATCTCGCGCTCGGGATCGATCCACATCGATGTGCCGGTGAAACCGGTGTGCCCGTAGGCGGTCGGACCGAGGTATTTGCCCGAGCCGTAATCGCCCTCGGCGGTGTCCCACCCGAGTGCGCGATGGCCGAAAGCACGGGAGGTGAAGAGATCGACAGTCGGCTTGCTGACGATCTGGACGCCGTTGTACTCGCCGCCGTTGAGCATCATCTGCGCGAAGACAGCGAGATCGGACGCGGTGCTGAACAGTCCGGCGTGGCCGGCGACGCCGCCGAGCGCGTACGCGTTTTCGTCGTGGACCTCACCGCGCAGCGGGTAGCCGCGGGGCGGAGTGACTTCGGTCGGCGCGATCCGATACTTGAGGGAGTCGGCCGGGCGAAACATCGTCTGGTTCATGCCCAGCGGCTCGAACACCCGGCGGGCGAGGAACTTGTCCAGCGGCTCGCCGGCGACCACTTCGACGACCAGGCCGAGGATGTCGGCGCCGAGGTCGGAGTAGATGTACTGGGCGCCTGGGCGGCCTTCGAGCGGGGTGCTGAGGACCAGGGCGCGGGCTTCGAGGGGCGTCTGGGCGATGCGCCAGATGTCCCTGCCGGCCGGGAGGCCCGAAGTGTGGGTCAGGAGCTCCCGGATGGTGACCTTGTCCTTATCGCCACCGCCGAAAGTCGGGATATAGTTGATGACCGGGTCATCGAGCCCGATCTTCTTTTCGTCGTAGAGGATCATGATCGCCGTGGTGGTGCCGACGACCTTGGTGAGGGACGCGATGTCGTAGATGGTGTTCTCGGCGTCCACCGGGGTGCTGGTGTCGCTCCAGGAGAGCCTGCCGAAGCCTTTCTCGAAGACCGCAGCGCCCTTCCTGCCGACGATAACCGAAGCGCCAGGGTAGCCCCCGGCCTTGATGCCCCTCTCGACGACGCGCTCGATGGCGGCGAGGCGTGAGCTGGACATACCGACTTCGGTTGGCGACTTGACCGGGAGGCCAGCGCCAGCCCGGGTCATGGTCAGGGCGGTGAGAATCACTCTAAGCAACGCTAACTCCTTGGACTACCTTAATTTATACGGACCGCGAGGTCTCGAAGTTCCAGCCCGCTCAGGCGACAGCGCGCCGGGGCAAGTGGCATGATATACGGTTGCAAACGATTCCCAGGAGTGAAGGTCACCGCTTTTCCAGAAGATCTTTTTGCAATCTTCGAGGAAACTTCATCTGAGTCAATGGTGACTAAGTAAGAGTCCGAGATGCCATTCGATCAGCTCGACCTCAAGCGCGCGATTTCCGGCGACGAAAGGGCGCTGCAGCGGCTTTGGTCGCAGCACGCCCCGCACATCGACGCGGTCGTACGCAGACTGTGCGGGGACGCGGAGCTGGCCGCCGACATCTCGCAGGAGGTCTGGATGCAGATCTTCAGGGCTTTGCCAAGCTATCGCGGGGACTCGCAGTTCGGGACGTGGGCCCATCGCATTGCCGTGAATCGGACTCTCAACGCGCTGCGCAAAATAAGGCGGCTCGCCAAGCTGGAAACGGAGATCGAGGACGATTCCGCGATAACCGAGATGGATTCCGACCGCACCTTCATGGCGGAATCGATCGAGGAGGCGATGAACAAGCTGTCGCCCGGGGCCAGAGCGGTTTTCGTGCTGCACGATATCGAGGGATTTACGCACGGCGAAATCGGAGAAGAGCTCGGAATAACGCCGGGCGGATCGAAATCACAACTGTTCAAGGCGCGGGCAAAACTGCGCAAGCTGCTGGCACATCTAGTGGACGATTCACCAATTGTCGCAGGAAAGGGGAAAGGACATGTCGCATCTGTCTGAAAGTCAGCTCGACGATATCATCGACCGCGAGCGTCTGCGCGAGCAGGCGCCTCTCAACGAATGGCGAACCATTGCCGCGCGCGCGCGGGAGGAAGGTCTCCTCCGCGAATCGACAAGCGGCCGGTTGTGGGGATCCACCCAGCCGTGGCTGCAGGCGGCTGCCGCCGTGCTGCTTCTCGTCGGTGGGATCGCAATCGGCAGGGCCACCATCGGACTGCCAAGCTCCGCCGGCTCCGGGCCGCAGATCCCGGCAGTTGCCGCCTCCACAGCGGCCCCGGCGACGAGCTCCCCCGTCAACACCAGCTTCGCCTCGGTCGATGATGCCGCAGCGACTCTCGATCGCGCGCTAAGCGAATATCAGCGTGCCTCACAGTACATCGCCGCGAACGACGCTTCCACCGGAACGGTCGACAGCGTGTCCATCTATTCAGCCCGGGCGGCCGCGCTCACCCGAATCCAGGCTGCCACCGAGCGGGCGCTCCAGACCGCTCCGCATGATCCGGTGATCAACCAGTACTACCTCGCCACCATGGGGGCCCGGGTCGCCACTGAGCAGATGGTCGCGCGGCCCGTGGCGCTAAAGGGGTTCTGATCAGATGGCGACTGGGATGAAAGCGTGCGCCTTTGGAATACGATGGCCGATTGCCTTCGCCGTGCTGGCTCTCGCCACCCAGCCACTCGGCGCGCAGGAGTCGGAAAGGCGCAAAATCATTGTCGAGCCGCCCACTGGATGGTTTGGCGTCAGGCTTTCCGATAAGGCCATGATCACCGAGCACGGCGAAGCGTTCTTCGACTCGTATCCGGTGATCACCCAGGTCGAGCCGAACTCGCCGGCGGCGAAAGCAGGTGTGCAGCCGGGAGATGTGCTCATCTCCTTCAACTCGCACGACATGCGCGGCGGCTCGGTGCAGCTTGCCAAATGGCTGAGGGCGGGCTCGCCATTCATGCTCCGCATCCGGCGCAATGACAAGACGCGGCTGGTCACCGGCACACTCGGCGTCCGCCCCAAGAACTGGGAGCAGAACATGGTCGTGGAGATGTCGATTCCGGAGATCATAGAGCAGCAGCAGGGATCGCTGGCGCGCTCGCCCATTCAGCAGGCGGGAGTAATCAGGCCGCGGATGCCGGCGCCACCGCCGCTCACCGTTCTGCCCCCGGCGCTCGGAATGGGCGGCGGGGTCTATCCCTTCGCCGGCGCCGAGTTCACTGCTCTCAACTCGGATCTTTGCGAGACACTTGGCGTGAAGCCGGGCGAGGGCGTATTCGTGACGAGCGTCAGCGAGGGATCACCCGCGCGACAGGCCGGACTTCGCGGCGGCGACATCGTGATCAAGGCCGACACCTTCAGGATCAGTACTCCGGAGGACCTCGTGCAGGCGATCAGGACCGCCGACGAGACGGACCAGGCGGTGGTTCTCCAGGTCCTGAGAAAGCACAAGACGCAGGAGCTGACGCTGCGCTGGTAGGTATTACAACGCCGGGAGCTTCCTGTTGTCGGGCACCAGCGACGCGTGTATGGCGGAGGCGGCGATCGCCCCGCTCGCCGCGGCGGCGATCGCCACCTGCGGACCCGGTACGATGTCGCCGGCGGCAAAGACGTTCTTCACAGACGTGTGATTGCGCTCGTCGATGACCAGCCGGCCCATCTCATCTCGCTTGCAACCCAGCTGTGCCCCCAGGTCGTCTGACGGGTATTGGCCGATGGCGAAGTACAGCCGCTCGCAATCGAGCGACATGCCGCCCTCGAGCTCGAGGCCGGTGATATCGCGGTCTTTCGATACGACGCAGGTGATCGGAGGGTCGAGCACCGGAATGTTCAGCGCCTCCAGCTGATTCAGCAGCCGCTGCTCCATGTCAGGTTGCTCGCCGTTGGTGCAGATCACTATCTGGCGGGTCCAGGTCGTGAGTGCGAGAGCCATTCCCACCGCCTTGCGGCCCTTACCGATGACCACTGTCTTGCAGTTGCGGGTCTCGAAGCCGTCACAGTCCGGACAGACGTGCACGGTTTCGCCGTAACAGCTTTCCAGGCCGGGAATCGCCGGCCAGACATCCTGGATGCCGATCGCCAGAAGGATTCGCTGCGCTTCAATCGTGATTCCGCCGCGCAGACAGATCGCGAACAGCTCTCCGGTTTCGTTGATGGCCTCGTCGACGATGCCGCCGACGAACTCGACTCCGAACTTCGCGCACTCGGCGCGGCCGATTTCCCGGAGCTCGGGAGAGCGGATGCCCTGATGTCCGAGGTAACCGTTGATGCCGCGTGTTTCCCAATTCCGCGGATCTCCGGAATCGACGACGACTACCTTGTGCGTGTAGCGGGCAAGCCAGAGCGCGGCGCAAAGCCCGGCCGGCCCACCCCCAACTACCGCAACGTCATAGCGTGTGGCCATGCGCGGCGGAAAGTGCAAAATCCCAACCAGCCGCCACGCGCGAGCTTTGCCCGTGCCGTCGCGTAGTCAGTCCCGCTCGCCACGGATTAGATTTTCAAAATGAAGATTGCCGTACTCGATCCGGCCAGCGGCATCGCCGGCGACATGTTCATCGGCGCGCTCGTCGATGTCGGACTCGATCGCGCCTGGCTCGAGAGATTGCCGGCAACGCTCGGCCTCGACGGTGTCGGCGTCAGGATCGCCGATGTCCAGCGGTCGGCGGTCCGTTGCGTGAAGGTCGATTTCGACATTCCGCCACAGCCGCACGGCCGCGCGGTGTCCGAGATCCATCGCTTGATAGACGCCGTTGGGATTCCACAAACCGTGGCGCGTCTCGCCCACGCCGCGTTCGAGGCGATCGCCGGCATCGAGAGTGAGATCCACGGCGTCGCGCCCGACGATCTTCATCTCCACGAGGTCGGCGCGGTCGATGCCATTCTGGACGTCATCGGCTCGATCTGGGGCGTCGAGCAGCTCGGCATCGAGCGCATCTACAACACCAAAGTTGCGCTCGGCGACGGAACGGTGAAGACGGCCCACGGAATCCTGCCCGTTCCGGCGCCTGCCACCATCCGGCTGCTCGAGGGCATCAGCGTCCGGCACGGGCCGCCTGGATCCGGTGAGCTCACGACTCCGACGGGCGCCGCGTTGTTGCGAGTGCTGTCTAAGGGCGCGCCGCCCGCTGAATACGTTCCGCGTCGCAGCGGTTACGGAGCCGGCACCCGTGACATCCACGG
>DASXGU010000113.1:0-5560 GCA_036488915.1 Gemmatimonadaceae bacterium
GCCGATCCCCCCCACCGAAAATCTGCGCTCGAGCGGCAGCTCGTCCCCGTGCAGCCAGCCGCCGAGCACGAGTCGCGCGTTGAACCAGGTCGTGGGCGAGAGACGATTGTAGCGGCGCAGATCAACCAGCCCGCGGCCGTACGCCACCTGGGCCCCGGCGCTGGCGACCCGCGCTTCTGGAGATGTCGGCCCCACATCGGTGAACTGTCCGGCACCGTGCTCGTATTCCGCGGCGATCAGCCAACCCGTCGACGGGTTGTCGGGATCATTCCTGGTGTCGACGTTGGCGCGCAGCGCGCCGAGATGAAATCGACCGGCATCGACGACAGGATTCGCGCGCCACGACGAGCCGTTTCCGAACACCGAGAAGACGTGCCGGTCGCGCGCCGAGCTCCAGCGCTCGTCGCTCCAGTCGGCCGCCAGGCTGCTGTGCGGGCTCGTGTTGAACGTCGCCGTGGCCTTGGCGCCGTGACGGTTGAAATAGTCGCGGAAGTCGCGATGGCCGAAAAACGCCGCCAGCGCCGCATCCGGATCGGGCAGCTGCCACGTCTCCACCGGCGTCATCACATCGTACGACGACAACCCCAGCGCGTAGCCGCGCCCACGACCGACCCGCGCCTCGACGCCGATGCGATGCCCCAGGTTCTGGCTGTCCCAGCGGAAGGTGTCGGCGCTGCGAATGATGCCGAAGATCGAGCCGTTGATCTCGGCTGGGCCGATGCTGTCGTGGAAGGTCGGGCCGACGTATACCGGAAGGCCCTCCACTCTGTTGTAAGTCTTGCCGGTGGTGATGATGAGCCCGCTGCTGCGACTCGTTCGCGCCCACAGTCCGAGGCGCTCGGCAGAGCTGTCGGTGCGGGTGGTGTCGACGTTCTGCGCGCGCGCGGAGGACGCTCCGCCGCAGGCAATCAGCACGCAGAGCAGTCTGGTCAGTGTCGGCTTGTTTTCCATGTCGGGCTACACCCTCGTTGCGCTGATGCCGAGGCGCTTCATGCGCCGGTAGAGATTTGGCCGATCGGTTTGCAGCCTGCGCGCGGCGTCGGCGACGTTGCCGCCCGCTTCCGCCAGCGCCCGCGCGATCACCGTCCGCTCGAAGGTATCGAGACGATCCGCCAGCGAGGCCGGCGCGCGCGCGCCCGCATCGCGCTCTTCTCCAACGCGCTCCTGGGAACGCGTCGGAGTGGTCGCCGCCGGAGCCGCGTCGTCGCCGTGATCGACGATGAGGACGTCTTCGACGTTGGGCCCCGTGATCTCCGCGCCCGGGTGCAGGATCGCCAGCCGCTCGACGATGTTGGCCAGCTCGCGCACGTTTCCCGGCCACGGATAGTCGCGCAGCAGCTGCAGCGCGTCGCTCCGCCAGCGGGGCTTCGCCTGTCCCGTGCGCTGCAGAAACTGCTCGGAGAAATGACCGACCAGCGCCAGCACATCATCGCCCCGCTCGCGCAGCGGCGGGATCGCCAGCGGAATCACCTGCAGCCGGAAGAACAGATCTTCGCGGAACGTGCCTGCTCTCACCGCGCGCTGCAGGTCGTGGTTGGTGGCGGCGATGATGCGGACGTCGGCGCGGATGATCTTGTTGCCGCCGACGCGCTGAATCTCCTTCACCTCGATGGCGCGCAGGAGCTTGGCCTGCGCGTCGGGGCCCAGGTCGCCGACCTCGTCCAGGAAGAGAGTGCCGCGATGCGCCAGCTCGAATCGGCCGATGCGGGTCTGCGTTGCGCCGGTGAAAGCGCCGCGCTCGTGGCCGAACATCTCGCTCTCCACCAGGTCGCGCGGGATGGCCGCGCAGTTGACGCGGACGAACGGCTTGTCGCGCCGCGGGCTGGCGTCGTGGATTGCGCTCGCCACCAGCTCTTTGCCGGTTCCCGATTCGCCGGTGATCAGAACGCGCGCATCGGTTGGCGCCACGCGGGCGATCAGCTGGCGCACCGCGGTCATCGCCGAGCTGGCGCCGACCATTTGTCCGGTGAATCCCAGCTCGGCGCGCAGCTGTCGCGCCACCCGGCGCGACTGGCGCAGCTCCAGCGCCGACGAGACCGCCAGCAGCACTCCCTCCGGCGTCAGGGGCTTCTCGAGGAAGTTGAACGCGCCCAGCTTGGTAGCCTTGACGGCGTCGGCGAGCCCCGCGCGCCCACTCATCATGATCACCGGCAGATCGGGGGCGACATCGCGAAGACGGGCCAGCGTCTCCATTCCGTCGAGCTCGCCGGGCATCATCAGGTCGACGAGCGCGACGTCGGGCTCGCCCTCGGCGACCCGGGCCACCGCTTCGACCCCGGTCGGAGTCTCGGTTACCTCATAGCCTTCGCCCGCCAGCAGGGCGCCGACCATCCGCCGGATGTTCGGCTCGTCGTCGGCGATGAGGACTATCGGCACTTAGCTGCTTCGATCCGGCGCCGCGGAAGATGAGTTTATCTGCCGCGCATCGCCGCGTCCCTCGGACAGCAGCTTGGTGGTAAAGCGCTGACCCTCGGAGATGCGCTCGACCTCGATGGCGACCGCTTCCAGCGATTGCTCCATACGCTCGAGACGTGAAGCGACTTCGGCGGGAATCCGCGGATTCCTGGAGTCGGCGTCGAGCCTGCGCGCGTAAGCCCTGGCCAGCGGGATTCCTATCGCGCAGATGATCGCCGTAGCGAATGCTCCGAGCGGAACGGCTACTTCTGGTCCCATGTCAGTTGGTCCTCTCGGCGCGACCGCCGTTAGCTGGAATGGTGAACTGGATCTCTGTACCCTCGCCCAACGTACTCGTTGCCGTGACGGTTCCATCGTGCGCCCATACCGCCTGGCGCGCGATCGCCAGACCGAGTCCGGTGCCACCGGGCTTGTTGGTGACGTACGGCTCCCAGATCGTCTCCAGGCTGCCCGGCGGGATTCCCTTGCCGTTGTCGGCAACCGAGATCCGCACCGCGTCGCGTCCCGCCATCTTGACCGGGCGCGCGCTTACCGTGATGCGGCCCTTGTCCCCCGACGCATCGACTGCATTGAGCAGCACGTTACTCAGCGCTCCGGCCAGCGCGCCATTCTGGCCGAACACGCGTGGAAGATTCTCGTCGATCTGCAGCGCCAGAGCAATGCCCGGGGGCACGCTGCTCCGCGCCGTGTAGCGCACCAGCTCGCCGATGTCGATTTCCGACGCCGGGCCTTCGGGCAGTCTGCCGAACTCGGCGAAGCTCCGCGCCATTCGGTCGAGCCGGTCCGACTCCATCGCGATCACATCCACATCCTCCTGCAGCGCGTGGGGGGCCTGTCCCCGCAGCCGCGCCAGCGCGAAACGGATCGGGGTGAGGGGATTCTTGATCTCGTGCGCGACGCGCCGCGCGCTCTCCCGAAAGGCGTGCAGACGCTCGGCCTCCACCGCCTGCTGCCGGCCGTGCTCGAGCTCCGAGACCATCTCGCGCATGCTGCGCCGCAGCGTCTCGAACTCAGGCGCCCCGCGGACGCGGCTGGTGGTGACTTCGATCGTCGTCCCGTCATCGCCGTTCACCCGCGCACGCGGCTGGATCGGCTCCGGCGGCGGAGGCAGCGGCTCCCCATGTCCGATCAGCTCGGTCCAGCGCACCAGCTCGTCGAGCGGCCGGCTCAATTGGCGGCTTAGATGCCCGGCCACCCGCGATGCCGCGCCCGTCAGAATGAGCAGCGCCAGGACTCCGCCGACCGCGATCACCCTCGCGGTGCGCCCCGCCAGGAACGTGTACCGACGCGCCTGCTCCACCGACACGCGCAGCTCCCGCTCGTGCGCGTCGATGGCGCGTCGCTGGGCCGCGGTAAGCGGCGCCTGGCGCGCGGCGGCAATCGCCTTTTCACCACTCGCCGCGACGCTGTCCCACGCCGGCCTGCCGGTGACGAAAGGCAGCGCGGTACTGACCGTTCCGCTCCACAACAGAGTGAGGACCAGGGCGGGCACGATCGCGAACAGCGACAGGATCAGAACCAGTCGCGTGCGGAAGCGCAGTTGATTCATGGGGGTTTGGGTATAAATTATACCCGTACGGCGCGACTTCGAGGATCCAGCAACCGGTCAACCAAGGGTTGACGCGCTCGCATGGACCTGAAGACGCACCGCCTGCGGCGTCCGTCGCAGGAATGACACGGCGTGCAGCCCTCGCGCGCAAAAAAAAGAACCGCAAGGCACGCAGCCTCGCACAGGAAATTCCCAAAAAAAATGAATTCACGACCGCACCGGTCCGCGCACAACAGCGCGCACAGGCACACAGCGCCGGTACATCGCGGGTCCCACGCAATCGCGCCGATTCATCGTGGCCCGCAGGCAATGACCCCCGCAACGATCGGCACCCAGCACCACGCACCAAACGCAGCATTGCTCATCGACTTCGACAACGTCACGATGGGCATTCGCTCCGAGCTCCAGACGGAGCTGAAGAACCTCCTCTCATCCGACATCGTCAAAGGCAAAGTCTCGGTCCAGCGCGCCTACGCCGACTGGCGGCGATATCCCCAATACATCGTGCCCCTGGCGGAATCGTCGATCGACATGATCATGGCGACCGCGTACGGATCGGCCAAGAAGAACGCCACCGACATCCGGCTCGCCGTCGATGCGATGGAGCTCGTTTTCACCCGGCCCGAGATCGGCACCTTCATCCTTCTCTCGGGTGATTCGGACTTCGCCAGCCTCGTCACCAAGCTCAAGGAATACGGCAAGTACGTCATCGGCGTCGGCATTCGCGAGTCGTCGAGCGACCTGCTCGTCATGAATTGCGACGAGTACTACAGCTACAACGCCCTCGCCGGTCTCGTTAAGAGCGGCGAAGAGGAAGTCGTCAAGAAGGATCCGTGGGAGCTCGTCACCGAGGCCATCGAGCGCATGAAGCGCAACGGCGACGTCATGCGCGCCGACCGGCTCAAGCAGGTGATGCAGCAGATCGACAGCTCGTTCGACGAGAAGAACCTCGGCATGTCGAAATTCTCGCGATTCGTGTCCGAGGCGTCCCACCGCGGCCTTTTGTCGCTCACCAAGCTCGAGAACGGCCAGTTCGAGGTCGGACCGCCTTCGTCGCGCGGCGGCGCATCGCTGCCCGCTGGTCAGGAGACCACCGAGTCCCAACCACCTCGCCCGGCATCGGCCGGCGAAAGCGAAGGTGGCGAGCGCGGACGCCGGAGCCGCAGGGGCGGACGCGGCCGCGACCGTGATCGCGATGGTCGCACTCCGCGAATCGCGCAGGCTGCCGCAGCGGAGACTGAAGCTCCTGCGGAGTCGCCCAGAGAGCCCACTTTCCCCGCCGCCGACGGCTCACACGGCGCCGCGGCAGCTGGAGACGGCATCGGATCCAGCGGTCTCAGACTACGCCGTGACGAAGCGTTCGACCTGGTGCGGCGAGCAGTCGCCGCCGGAAACGGCGCTCCAATTCGCGCCAGCCAGGCGCGCATCTCCGCGCGCGACCTGCTGGGTCGCGACAGCGAAAGCCTGAGCGAGAGAAACTTCAACCGCATCCTCCAGGACGCGCACGATGCCGACATCATCGACTTGCGCCGTCGCGGGAACGACTACGAGGTGGCCCCGGCAGCGCCGTCGACTTCGGTGAGCGAGCAGCTCTCC
>DASXGU010000115.1:0-32522 GCA_036488915.1 Gemmatimonadaceae bacterium
CTGGGCGTCGGCGAGCGTATCGGAGACCTGGTCGGCCATCCTCGTCATCGAAATCCAGCCGACCGCACCGGCACCCAGCATCAGCAGTATCAGGAACGAGAAGCCAACGCTCAGTACCTGACGGATCGTCTGAAACCTGAATGCGGCTTTCATCGGGCGTCCGCCAGCGTCAGCTCGCCCTGGTGGGCGCGGAGGACGCGAAAGCGTATTCCGACCGGATCGCCGGTGTCCTCGAAGAAGGCCGGGCCGGTGAGGCCCTCGTAGGCCGTCTCACGATTGAGCGAATGCAGATAGTCCCGAACTCCGGCGCGATCGGGCCCCTTGGCCTTGAGCGCCTGCGCGATCAGCTTGGTGGCGTCGTACGCGAGCGCGGCATGGGCGTCGGGAGTGGTGTGGTATTTCTTCTCGAACGCCAGCACGAACGCGCGAGCTGCCGCGGACGGATCTTCCGGCGTAAAGGACATCCCGACGTAGGCGCCTTCGGAGGTCGCGGTGTCGGCAAGGATTCCCTGCCAGCCATCTCCGCCGAGGAAGATCGGATTGAATCCCTGACGTTTTGCTTCCTGGAGGATCTTGAGTCCCGACGCGACGCGCCCAGCGACGAAGACGATCTTCGGCTTTCGCGTCTTGAGGTACGACACGTAGGGCTCAGCGGTGGTCATGTCGGCGTTGATCGGATCGAGGCTCAGAATCTCGCCGTGAAACGACCGGCGAAAGGCGTCGGCCAGGCCGCGGCCGTAGGTGTTGTTCTCATATAGAACGCTGACGCTCGCCGGTCCGCGCAGCCCGAACTTGGAGGCGAAGTTGGCGAGGGCGATGCCGTTGAGGGAATCGCTGGAGATGATCCGGAAGACCCAGCTCGAGACACCGGTCAGATCTGGCGACGTGGCGCTGGTGGCGACGGCGACCAGCTGCCCGTCGTAGACCGGGGCGGCGGCCAGCATGCCGGAGGAGTTGACGTGGCCGACCACCGCGGAAACCGCGCGGGTCGCCACGAAATCCTCGGCGATCTTGGTGGCCTTTTCGCCGTCGCCATCGTCGTCGCGCGACACCACGCGAAGCGGGTGGCCGTTGATGCCGCCGGCGGTATTGATCTCTTCGGTGGCCAGCTCGACGCCGTGAAGGTTTTGGAGCCCGTAGTCCTGCTTCCAGGGTCCGGCCGCCCCGATCAGGTATGGCTTGTTCGACCCGGCGCAGCCGGCGCTCGCGGCGAGCGCGACCAGCGCGAGTGACGAAACGACTTTAGACGGCAACTTCCCCTCTCCTTTGGCTCGGGGACGTTCTTGTCCCCCGAATTGACGAGGCCGAAGCTCGGCCGGTCACTGATTTTGCCTGATTCGTGGGGCGATTTGGCACCCAAACTGCCCCTAAAGAGGGGGAAGGGGGAAGCGATGCTTCGTCGCGTCCTTCACATGGGAGGACGATCGAGAATGAAAGTGTTGGTCACTGGCGGGAGCGGGGTCGTTGGAGAGGGGGTTGTCTCGGCCCTGATAAAACGAGGGGATTCGGTTCGGCTACTCGCTCGCAGCGCCGATGAAGCCGTGAAACAATGGCCTGCCGGAGTGGAGTCCTGGCCGGCCAGCATTTCTGAGCAAACCGAGCTCAAGGGCTGCGCCGAGGGGTGCGAGTTGGTGGTCCACATCGCCGGGATCATGGAGGAGTCGCCGCCCAGGCTGACCTATGAGACCGTCAACGTCGAAGGCACTCGAAACATTGTGCGCGAGGCGGAACGCTGTCGAGTTGGGCGATTGGTTTATGTATCTTCGCTGGGGGCGGAGGCGGGGATGTCGGCTTATCACCGATCCAAGCGTCGCGCCGAGGAGATCGTCCGCGGGTTTGCCGGCGGGTGGATCATCCTGCGCCCCGGAAACGTCTATGGACCCGGCGACGACGTCATCTCGCTCCTTCTCACTCTGGTGCGCACTTTCCCGGTCGTGCCCGTCATCGGCTCCGGAGACGACAAGTTCCAGCCGATCTGGGCGGAAGATCTCGTCGCTGCGATCTCTGAATCGGTGCGACGCACGGACCTCCACGGTCGGGTTCTGGAGCTCGCCGGCGAGGAGAAAACCTCATTGAACGAGATTCTGGACAAGCTTTCCGAGATCACCGGCAGAAGCCCCGCCCGGGTGCCGATCCCGCCGTTCCTGGCCACCGCCGGAATGACCGTTGCCGGCCTGGTGGGAGCAAGGCTGCCGCTGAACGAGAGTCAGCTGACGATGCTGAGCGAGGGCAACTTCATCCGGACGCCGGGCGCCAACGCCCTCACCGGCGTCTTCCACCTCAAGCCGACGCCGCTCGACAGCGGGCTCAGGAAGCTCGCCGACGTCCAGCCCGAGCAGACCCCGGACAAGGGCGTCGGGATGCTGAAACGGAAGCGATACTGGATCGATCTATCGGGGAGTCCGCTTAGCCCCGAGGAGCTGTTCGCCCGGTTCAGGGTGCGCTTCGGTGCGCTCGCGCCCTTCCTGATGGATCTCCACGCCGAACCGGGGACACCGACGATTCTGGACGCGGGGACGACCATTACGATGTCGCTGCCCGTCCGAGGACACGTCCAGGTTCGCGTCGAGCACCTGACTCCGAACGAAGCGGTGCTGGTGACCTTGGAGGGCCACCCCCTGGCTGGTGCGATTCGCTTCCTGTCCGAGCAGATCGCTGACCTGCTGCGCTTCCAGATTCAGGTTTACGACCGGCCGGCGAATCTGGCAGACTGGCTGGCCATGCGAACCGTCGGCGAAGGCTTCCAGGCTCAGTCGTGGGAGAGTCTCCTCCAGTCTGTCGCCATCGAGAGCGGCGCGGCGCTCGTATCTGCCATTCAGCACGAGGAAGAGACGCTGGATGAAGACAAGGCGGAGCGGGTCGAGGAGTGGGTGAAGTACCTGGTGATGGAAAGGAAACGACAGCAAGCGGCCGCCGCAGCGCCAGTCGCCGAGCAGCCGCCGCGCCGAGCTCCACGCCACCAGCCTTTGGCCGAAGAGACCTTCGGGGGAGACGCGGTCCTTTGACCGCCCGGTTACGACCCTCGTTCGGTAGTAGACCGCTGGCCACAGTCACCCTGTGCCTGATCGCTCTGGCGTGCGCTTCGGCACCGCGGCGGGCGGCTATCGAGCCACAAGACCCGCGCTGTATGGCGATCTCCGACAGCCTCTCCAAGTACATCTCAACCGACGCCTTGCCGCTGGCCCGTCTCGATGGGAATCCGCGCGGGCTATCGCTCCCGCGCACCGTCCCGCCCGGCGATAGCGTCCGGGTGGATTTCGTGGTGCTACCCAACGGCACCGCCGACACCAGCACTGTCGCGATCATCGGCGCCGACGATCCCCAGTTCGCGCGCAGCGCGGTCCAGTTCGCGAGCGAAAGCCGCTTCAGCCCGGGCCAGACAGCGGGCTGCAACGTCGTCAGCCACTACGATCTCGTGCTGAAACCCCGCTAGCGCGCGCGCTGCGCAAACAAGGCCACCAAAACGCCGGAGCCCGCTGGAGCGTCCTTTAGTTAACCCAGTCCAGGGCGTTCCAATGCGCTTCCGTCCCACGATCATCGCCGCCGCTCTACTCTGCGGTGCCAGCGCTCGCGCGCAGGATGTCCGCATCGAAGTCGTCGAGGCGGCGACGGGAAAGCCCATCGTCGGCGCCAACGTCGCACTCTTCGATTCGTCGGGCACCCTTCCGCTCGGCGGCAGCTTCAGCGATCAGAGCGGCCGCGTCGACCTGCGCGCGCCGTTTCGCGGGCAGTATCGCGTCCACGCCGACAAGGTCGGATTCGACACCTGGTCCTCGGTGCAGCTGATGCTGGGTGATCGGCCGGTAATCGTCCGCGCCGGTCTAGCGCCGACGAGAGAGCCGACGCCGGTGGTGGTGCGCAGCGAGGCCGCATGTGTGCAGATGACGGGGCCCGGAACTCCGGCAGGGGACATGTGGGGAGAGATGAAGAAGGCTCTGACCGCGAGCGCCATGACCGAGGCGCAGGGACTGGTGCCGCTCGACGTCGATCTGTACGAGCGGGTGCTGGACCGCAACCTGGCGATCGTCTCCGAGCGAAACGACGAGCGCACGCGCATCTCGCGGCGGCCCGCGACGGGAATCTCCTGGGATCAGATGGACAGCACGCGTCGCGGCGAAGCTTCGTCGAGCGATGTCTATCGCGCGCCCGACGCGGCGACCCTGGTGTCGGATCAGTTCGTCAAGTCACACTGCTATTCCGCCATCCGCGGCTACGGCCAGGAGATGGGGTTGAATGGACTCGAGTTCAGACCGGCGCGCGTCGGCGGCCAGCCAGACCTCACCGGAGTGCTGTGGCTGGATCCGAAATCGAACGAGCTCAAGTCCATCAACTTCGATTACGTCAACTTGCCGATTCCTTTGCGTATCGCGCGCACTACGGGACGCCTCGAGTTCGAGCAGCTGCCCGATGGGCGCTGGATCGTGCCGCGTTGGTACATCCGAATGCCGCGGGTGGCGCGCGTGACCGATGCCGGCGCGCCCGGTGCCGCGCGCGACAGCCTGCTCGGCTATCAGGAAGTCGGCGGCGCGGCAAGGCCGACGGGTGGTCCGAGGCCGCCGGCGACGGATGATCGGTCGACTGGCGCGGCCCCCACGGTGGTGCCGGTCAATGCCCCCGCGGGTACGGCCGGGCCGGCGCCGGCGAACCAGTCGGTGATTTCCGGCGTCGTCTTCGACAGCACCACCGGCAAGGCGCTGAGCGGAGTGAGTGTGTCGACCGGAGGTGGCCGCTTCCGAACGACCACTAATTCCGGTGGGCGCTACGAGCTCGCGGTGGAGGCGCCACTCAACGACACCATCGTATTCGAGCATCCGCGTCTGCGGCTGTTGCACGTCGACGATCGCGTCCAGGTGATATCGCTGCCCGTCGGCGCGCGCGGGCAGGCGTCGGTGATCGTGCCGTCCTACGGATCTCTGCGGAAAAGCATCTGCGGTCAGAACGAAACAGGCACCGAGGCTCAGGGCTTCGTCACCGGTTACGTGCGCAACGCCGCCGGCAAGCCGGTGGCGCGCGCCCACGTCTGGGCGACGTGGCAGATCGGCTGGGTCGAGCACAACGGCCGCCTCGTCTCCACCAACCAGCAGCGCACGGTCGAGACCGACAGCAACAGCGACGGATCCTACCTGCTCTGCGGCTTCACCCGTGGAGCACAGGTGACGGCGAAGGTGAGCATTCCCGCGGTCAACACTCTGGAGGAGAGGTTCGCGCTGCCAGCGAGCCTCGTTCTCGAACACGATTTCGTGATCCGATCCCGGTAGAGCCGAGTCAGAATTAATCGCCGGTCGGAACGATGCCGGCGCCTTCGACCATCAGGATCACGGCACGCTCGGGCGCTCTGGTGCGATGCACCACTCCCCTGGGCACAACGAATCCCTCGCGCTCGCTCAGCTCCACGATGCGGTCCTCGAGGTCGATGAGGAATTTTCCCTCGACCACGTAAAAGAACTCGTCGAGATCGTCGTGCTTGTGCCAATGGTACTCGCCCTGCATGACGCCGAGTCGCACCACGGAGTCGTTGACCCTGCAGAGAGTCTGGTTGTACCACTTGTCGCGCACGGCGCCGACGAGCGCCGGCACATCCACGACCTCGAGCGGCGGATACTTGACGTCCAGATGCGTGGCATACGGAAAATCGTGGCTCATCGGTCGATTCCCTCGGCGCAGGTCAGGTTCGACTGAAACCTTTTTGAAGATAATCGTGTCTTACTACATAGAGGCGGTCGCAGGGGACCAGGGCCGCCGCTGCAGCTCGAAGTCCCGGTCCAGACAAGCGCACCCAATGAGCGATCGCAGACGCTCTTACTACACGCGGCCCCGCAGAGTCAGCCCACTCTGCGGGGTTTCTGCATCGCGGCCGCTAGTGACGCTTGTTGTCGGAGTGGCACACCATGTCGACTACCACCGCGCTGGCGAGGATCAGCACCGTGTCCTCGCCATCGCCGATCTCGATCCCGTAGGTGTCTGTCCACGAGAACCATTTCTTGGACACGGTGGCCACGACGCGTTCTCCCCGGGTGAATGTGTACTCGTGGTCGAGAAAATCTCCTTCCGCTTCCAGATCATCGGGCCCCGGGACGTCCACCGTGAATCGGTGGTGGATGAACGAGAAAACCTGCCGCTTCACCACTGCCAGCAGCTCGTCGCCACGCCAGAGCTCGTAGGTCGGACCCCAGTTGAGCAGCCGCTGATCGATGTACACGAGCTCTTTTCCGGCGGTATCCTGAAACGAGAGCTTGTCGCCGAAGGAGAACAGCTTCCCTTTGATGTAATACGCATCGCGCTGGTTCTCGTCCTTGATGGTGAAGCTGTCAGCGAGGGAGAGGAGCTTCTGGCGCATCACGTAGCGCGTCATTGGCGTACCCCACGCTGCAGCACGCGGAAATACGCCGTCCACGGTCCGACCGCATTGGTGTAGGCACGCGCCATCGTGCGCGTGATCTGCGCGATGTGCGACAGATCGTGGACCGTCCACGTCGCCAGCAGCTGGCGCATGGTGACCTCACCGAATTCCGGGTGCACGCCGGTGAGCACGAGATCCTTGTCGGTCAGGTTCCAGCCGCGCAGAGTGGCCACGCTCTCCGCGCGCAGACGATCGAATTCATCGAGCAAGGCACCGAGCGGGCGTGGGGAATCGAGCTCGGCGAATCGATCGAACGGCTCGAACCTTCTGGATTTGCCCTGTTTGAGAATGATGCGCGCCCGGGGAATCCAGTCGGTCCGCTCCCCGTGAATGAGGTGGGCGACGACCTGGCGCGGAGACCAGGTGTCCGGCCCCTCGTCGACGCGAGTCCAATCCTCGGCAATTCCCCCCAGGAGTCTTGTCAGTACAGCAGGCGTGCGCTCCAGAACCGGTATTGCCTGCTCGAGCTCGAAGTCCACTCACCGCTCCTTATGCTGTCACCCGAATCATACGCCCGGGGGTGCTCATGAACTACTTTTCCCAGGGCTTGATTGTTTCGCTGGCCGCCCTCTGGCCGCGCCGGCCGCCATCCAACTCCCTGGAGAAAAGAATGTCCGCTCGACTTCTCCGCGCTTCCGTGTCCCTGCTGGTCCCTGTCATCGCGCTCGCTGCCTGCTCCCAGGCGACCAGCAGCAGCCCGCCGATGGCGAGCCAGGTCCAACCAAACGGAGTGATTCCCGAGCGGGCGATCCGACGAGACCTGCCCAGGGGCAACATGATCCGCCGCGCCTACGCGGCGGGCACGCGCGATCCATCGGGTGCGCCGGGCCGGAACTACTGGCAGGTCTGGACCGACTATCGAATTACCGCCCGGCTCGACAGCGCCACCTCCACCGTCTCAGGGCGCGAGACGGTCACGTTCCGCAACAACAGCGACTCCGCGATGCGCGGAGTCGTGCTGCGTCTCGATCAGAATATTTTCCGGCCAGATGCGCCCCGCACGGACGTCATGGACGCCATCACCACCGGCATGAAAATCACGAGGCTGGTGATCAACGGCCAGACGATGGCGGTCAACGACACCCTTGGCGCGCCAATTCCCGGCAGCACGCGTCGCTCGACTCCGATTGCACGTCTACTGCGCCAGACTTCGGCGCGGTTTCCCCTTGCCAACCCAATTGCCGCGCATTCCAGCGGCACCATGGAGGCCGAGTGGAGCTTCGAGGTGCCTGCCATTGCCGCCGGGCGGGGCTTTCGAATGGGTCGCTGGGCCGACACTCTCTATCAGGTGGCGCAGTGGTATCCGCGCGTGGCGGTGTTCGACGATCTCCGCCTCGGCGACCGCAGCTACGGCGGCTGGGATACCGATCCGTATCTGGGCGATGCGGAGTTCTACAACAACTTCGGCCACTTCGATGTGAGCATCGACGTGCCGGCGGGATGGATCGTCGGCGCCACCGGCGTTCTGCAGAACCCGAACGATGTTCTGACTCCGACGGCGCGCGAGCGGCTGTCGCACGTTCTGGACTCCGATTCGACGCGGCGGATCGTCACGGCGGCGGAGCGCGGGCCCGGCCGCTCGACGGCCGCGGGCAACAACGGGAGGCTCGCCTGGCATTTCGCCGCCGACAGCGTGGCCGATTTTGCCTGGGCAACGTCGAACCAGTTCGTCTGGGATGCGTCCCGCGCCACGATTCCCACGCGCGGCGCGATTCCGTTCAACATCATGTACCTGCCGGGACACACGCAGTCCTACGCCGATGGCCCACGAGTGCTGCGTCACGCGCTGCAATTCTACTCCAACCTCTGGATGCCCTATGCCTTCCCGCAGCTAACGATGGTCGACGGGCCCGAGCTGGGGATGGAGTATCCGATGTTCATCATGTCGGAGGTCTTCGCCGCCGACCACGAGACCGGACACCAGTGGTGGCCGATGACGGTTGGAGTGAACGAGACGTGGTACGGCTGGATGGACGAGGGATTCAATCAGTACATGAACATCCTCTCCGACGCCGATCTGGCGGGAAAGCCGTATCAGCTCGACAGCCTCGGGATGTCATATGGAGGAATCAGCGGCGACGAGCAGGAGCCGACCATGATGTGGGACGAGAACTACGCCGGGCCTGCGTACGGTTTTGCCGCCTACGGAAAGGCGCCGCTGATGCTTTCTTCGCTGGGTGGCGTCGTCGGTGACACCGCCGTCTGGCGCGCGATGAGCGCGTACGCGAAGGCGTGGCGCTTCAAGCATCCGACGCCGTGGGACTACGCCAACTTCATGAGCAGCTACCTGCATCAGGACCTCGGCTGGTTCTGGAACTACTGGCTGTTCACCACGGAATCAGTCGACGGGTCGATTCAGGGCGTCACGACTTCCGGAGGGCGAACGGCTGTCACCGTGCGACAGGATGGCGAAATGCCGTCGCCGGTCGTGCTCAAGGTGGAGCTGAGCCCCGGCGGCGGAAACGTGCCGGGGCCGACCACTCGCACGGTGGGCGCGAACGTCACTGAGAGGGTGAAGTGGCTCGACGCCAACACTGCGATCGTCACCTATCCGGTCGACGTGTGGTTCGCCGGCAGCCGCACCTTCGTCGCGCCGCTGGAGTTTCCGAATCGCACCATCACCCGCATCACGCTCGATCCTTATGGCCGCTTCCCCGACAAGGTTGCGAGCGACAACGTCTGGCCTCGCGCGACCGCGACACCGCAATCGCGCGGCGGCAATTAAACCCATGCCCACCAACACGACTCCAGCCATGATCCTCCGAACCGCCGCTTCGGCACGCGCAACGATCCGACTCACGTCGGCGATTCTTGGTGTTGCCATCACTGCGATGGGCGCAGCGGCGCAGCAGGCGCCCGTAGTTACCGCGGCCGACTACGCCCACGCCGAACGATTCCTGAGGGAGAACGTCATCCCGCTGGTGTCGGGGATGGGTGTCCAGCCGATGTGGCTGGCCAATGACCGTTTTGTCTATCGAACTGGTACTTCGAACGGGCAGGCCCAGTTCGCGCTGGTCGATCCGGCGCGCGGGTCGCGGGTGGCGTGCAGCCCGGAGACCGACCGCTGTGGCGGCGCTCTCGACCCGCGCGAGGTCTCGCGACTCCAGTCGCCGCAGCAGCGCGGACCGGCGCAGCGCGCGGAAGCGCTGTCGCCGGATGGCCGGCGCGCTGCCTTCATTCGCGACTGGAATCTGTGGGTGCGTGACGTCGGCACAGGCCGGGAGACCCAGCTCACCACCGATGGCGTGAAGGACTTCGGCTACGCCACCGACAACGCCGGTTGGATTCGGAGCAATCGTCCGATTGTAGTGTGGTCGCCCGACTCGAAAAAGATCGCCACCTTCCAGCAGGACGACCGCCCCGTCGGCGACATGTACCTGGTGACGACGAAAGTCGGTCACCCGACGCTCCAGCAGTGGAAGTACCCGCTCCCCGGCGACAGCGTCATCTCGATGATCCAGCGGGTGGTGATCGACGTCGACGCGCCCAAGGTCGTGCGCTTCCAGATGCCGCCCGACGCGCACCGCTCAACGCTGTGCGATCACGTCGTCTGCCGCGGCAGCGAGTGGGCCGATGTCGAGTGGTATCCGGATGCCTCGCACATCGCTTTCGTCTCCACTTCGCGCGACCACAAGCACGAAGTGTTTCGCGTCGCCGACGCCGCCACCGGCGTAATTCGGGATGTCTTCCGCGAAGATGTGGCGACCCAGTACGAGTCGGGTAACGACATGGTGAACTGGCGCGTGCTTCCCGCCACCAACGAAGTCATCTGGTTCTCCGAGCGCGACGACTGGGGCCAGCTCTACCTCTACGATCTCAACACCGGTCGTCTCAAGAGCCGGATCACCAGCGGGGAAGGGGACGTCGCGCAGCTCCGTCGCGTGGACGAAAAGTCGAGAACGCTGTGGTTTGTCGGCAATGGGAAGGAAAAAGGGAGGGATCCGTACTTCCGCCACTTCTACAAAATCCGGATGGACGGGAGTGGCCTGACTCTTCTCACTCCGGAGAACGCCGATCACGACATCTCTCTCGCGCCTTCAGGCCAGTACTTCGTCGACGCGTATTCGACGCCCGACACGCCGCCGGTGACGGTGCTCCGCGATCTGAACGGCAGGACGATCGTGACACTGGAGACCGCCGACATCTCGAGACTGCGCGCGGCGGGGTGGAAGCCGCCGATACCGATCACGGTCAAAGCGAGGGATGGGAAGACCGATTTGTACGGACTGATGTATGTGCCGACCAATCTCGATCGCAGCAGGAAATATCCGATCGTGAACCACATCTATCCCGGCCCCCAGACTGGCAGCGTCGGAGGTCGGAGCTTCTCGCCCGCGCGCGGCGATGCGCAGGCGCTGGCGGAGCTCGGGTTTGTGGTGGTGGAGATCGACGGAATGGGAACGCCCTGGAGATCGAAGTCGTTCCACGATGCCTACTTCGGTCGCATGGGTGACAACACTTTGCCCGACCAGGTCGCGGGGATGAAGGAGCTGGCGCAGCGCTATCCGTGGATCGACATCAATCGAGCCGGGATTTACGGACACTCCGGCGGAGGATTCGCCGCTGCCGACGCGATGTTCCGGTACCCGGACTTCTTCAAGGTCGGGATATCCGAGGCCGGCAATCATGATCAGCGCGAGTACGAAGACGACTGGGGCGAGCGGTACCAGGGACTGCTAGTTCGCACCCCCGACGGCAGCGACAACTACGAGCCGGAGGCCAACCAGATTTACGCCAGGAATCTCAAGGGGAAGCTCCTGCTGGCGCACGGGACCACCGACGACAACGTCCCTCCTTACAACACGCTGCTGGTGGTCAATGAGCTCATCAAAGCCAACAAGGATTTCGATCTGTTGCTGTTGCCCAATCGGACTCACGGTTTTGGCAATGAGCCGTACATGGTGCGAAGGCGCTGGGATTATTTCGTGAAGAATCTGCTGGGGGCGGAGCCGCCACACGAGTACCAGATCGGGGCGGCACGGAGACCGCAATGACGGGGCTCAGCCAACTGCGACAGAAGACTACCGGCTGGAGACTAGCCGGTAGTCTTCTGTTGGTTCTCCTTTCCCCGGCTTCGCTGCGATCCCAGTCGCCCGCGCTGGTCTTCAGCCACGCGGATACCCTCCGGGGCTCGAACACTCCGCAACGCTCGTGGTGGGACGCTTCCTTCTACGATCTGCACGTGAAGGTGAGTCCGACCGACAGCAGCATCGTCGGATCCAACGCCATTGCATACCGCATCCTCAAAGCGCCGCCCAACCGCGAGATGCAGATCGATCTACAGGTGCCGCTGGTCGTCGACAGCATCGTCCAGGATGGGACGGAGCTTAGCTCACGCCGCGATGGCAATGCGTTCTTCGTGACGCTCATCGCGCCGCAGAGAGTCGGCGCCAGGAAGACGCTCTCGGTCTACTACCACGGCAAGCCGATCGTCGCGGTACGGCCGCCGTGGGACGGGGGTTTCGTCTGGGCGCGCGACAGCCTTTCGCGCGACTGGGTGGTGACCGCCAACGAGGGAACCGGCGCCAGCGCCTGGTGGCCGAACAAGGACATCTACTCCGACGAGCCCGACAGCCAGCGAGTCGCCATCACGGTTCCGGATTCGCTGATCGATGTCTCGAACGGCCGGCTGCGCAGCACCACCCGCAATTCCGACGGCACCACCACCTACGAGTGGTTCGTCGTCAATCCCATCAACAACTACGACGTCGCCGTCAACGCCGGCCATTACGCGCACTTCAGTGACACGTATCAGGGCGAGAAGGGCAATCTCACCCTCGACTTCTATCCGCTCGACTACCACGTCGATACCGCGCGCAAGCAGTTCCAGCAAGTGAAGCCGATGATGCAGTGCTTCGAGAGCTGGTTCGGCCCGTATCCATGGTACGAGGACGGATACAAGCTGGTCGAGACGCCCCACCTGGGCATGGAGCACCAGAGCGCCGTAGCGTACGGCAATCACTACAAGAACGGATACCTCGGACGGGATCGGTCGGCCACGGGCCACGGGCTCCAGTGGGACTTCATCATCATCCACGAGAGCGCGCACGAATGGTTCGGCAACAGCATCACCATGAAGGACGCGGCCGACATGTGGATCCACGAGAGCTTCGCCACCTACGCCGAAGGACTGTACACCGAGTGTCAGCAGGGCAAGAAGGCCGGAGCAGAGTACACCATCGGTCAGCGCAAGCTGGTGCGCAACGATGTGCCGATCGTGGGCATCTACGGCGTCAACCACGAGGGCTCCGGCGACATGTACGACAAGGGTGGCAACATGCTGCACACCATCCGCCAGCTGGTCGACGACGACGCCCGGTGGCGCGGCATCCTGCGCGGGCTGAACAAGACTTTCTGGCATCAGACCGTCACCGGCAAGCAGGTCGAGGATTACATGAGCCGCGAGTCGGGGATGAATCTGAGCAAGGTGTTCGACGAGTATCTGCGCACCACCAAAATCCCGACCCTCGAGTACAAGATCGAAGGCCAGAAGCTCTCATACCGGTGGACCGATGTGGTGCCTGGGTTTGCGATGCCGGTCAAAGTCACGACATCCGCGGATCGATACGCCTGGATCAGACCGACCGAGAAGTGGAAGACAACCGCGGTGCAGCTCGGCCGGCCGGAAGACTTCCGCGTCGACGAGAATTTCTTCGTCAACGCCAGGGACGTCCTGCGGCCGGCCGCCGATTCGACTACCGCGCGAAAAGACCGGTAAGGCGAGCCGTTGCCAGCTTGTTGGCATTCAGGTTGAATCCGACGTACGCCGCGGTGGCGTTGCCCGGGATGTCGAGCTTGTCGGTCTTGAGCGCGAACACGGTGATGTGATAGTGGTGGGGCTTGTCGCCGGCAGGCGGACAGGGCCCACCGTAACCCTTGGTCCCGAAATCGGTGGGACCCTCGGCGCTGCCACGCGGCGCGTTGCGGCCGTTGCCGGCGCCGGCCGGCAGACTCGTGGTAGTCGCGGGAATGTTGTACATCACCCAGTGCCACCACCCGCTGCCCGTCGGCGCGTCGGGATCGTACATGGTCACGGCAAACGACTTCGTTCCCGCGGGCGGGTTGGTCCAGTTGAGCGCGGGCGAGATGTTCTGACCGGTGCAACCCATCCCGTTGAACGAGTGGCTCGCATCGATCCGGCCCTTGGTGATGAAGTCCGGCGCGGTCACCCTGAAGGGGGTCGCCGACACGGCCTTCTTCGCTTTCGCCTTTGCGGCCTGACCACCGGCCAGCGACGCGCTGGCGACAAACATCGCGGACATTGCCACTGCCATCCGCCAGTAGCGGGGTGATTCGTTCATACTGTCTGCCTCCGATTGGCTGAAAATTCCAACTGCTATCTCCAGACTGCGAGAATGATCCCGGCGATTACGAACGACACCAGGTTGTAGCCCGTATCAATCACCCATTTCTGCTTCGGCGTACCAGTGAATATTGCCGTGGCGTAGCTGGTTGGCGCAGCGAAGCCGAGCCAGCAGACGAAGCCGAACAGCGCTCCGTGCGCGGCATTCGGGGCCATGACGTTCAGCTCCGCCAGATGGGCGAGAAAATGACCCATCACCAGCGCCGTGATGAATGCGCACAGGAACGCGCTTATGTAGAGAACGGGCATGTTGGCTGCGGCCGCGTCGGCGCGCATCTGCTCTTCCGTCTTGCCCTGCAGCGCGACCCATCGCCTGGCGAACAGCACCGGTGAATACCAGAGTCCGCCGAGCATGAACATGATGATGGCGGCAACGATCACCGCCAGCCAGTTGATCGCCGGGAAATGCTCCATCGTGTAACCCTCCGTGGGTGGTGGGTGTCGCGTGGGCCACGGAGAATCTAAGTGCGATCGGCGAGCCCCGCAGCGGTGGAGAGGAGGGCAATGGCGGCCCGCGCCGCCGCCCCGTCGGCGTCGGCGTCCGGCTCGTACGCGGAGAGGGCAACGCCGGCGATTTTAAACGCGCCTGCCAGCTCGTTGAGGGCGTACTGCATGTCATCGAGGGTAAGGCCTCCACCGATCGCGTAGGAATTGGCTCTCGCCACACCGCTGTCCAGCACGTCGAGATCGATGTGGACGTAGATCCTGTCGACGTGCTCGGCGACCCGCGCCAGGGCAGGGCGCAAAGCAGTGCGCAGATCGTCGACCGGGACGACCCCGACGCTCGATTGCCGGAGAAGGGCGCCTTCGGCCGGATCGATGTCGCGGGCGCCGATCAGGCAGACTGCCTGGTCCGGCACCGGCTCGAAACCCGGCACCGTTGCCGCGAGCGTCGTCCAGCAGCGGCCGGTGACGGTGGCGAGGCCAGTGCCGTCGAGAAATCCGGTGGCGGTTGTGTCTGGAGTGTTGAAGTCACCGTGGGCGTCGAACCACGCCACGCCGGTATCGGGGCCGAGGCCGGCCAGCGTGCCGACGGCGGTGTTGCAGTTTCCGACCAGCACTATCGGAAGGCTGTCGTCGTCGACGGCTTCGCGCACTCCGCGCGACAGCATTCTCATCAGCTCGAATGCGGTCGCGATCTCCGCGGTCCAGGCCCCATCAGGCAGCTCGGCGATCCTGGTGTGGACGGAGTGGCCATTGCGCCGGAGCGCGTCCTCCAGCCCGGCCCGGAGCAACGCCTCCGGACCCGCGCCCATTCTTAGGCGATGGTGGCCCGAGTCATAAGGCACCGCCAGGATCTGGATGCGCACCCAAGAAAGTTACTTGCGCCGGGCAGCGTGAGTTGAACTGCCGTTCAATTCCGATATACGTCCCCGAACTCCTTCCTGAGTGCCTCCACCTTCGGCTTGTCGTTGATGACGATGTAAAGCTGGTTCGGGTGGTTGGCGAGGTAGTTCTGGTGGTAGTCCTCGGCGGCATAGAAGCCCTTCAAGCGGGAGACCTGCGTCACGATCGGCCGCGGAAAGGTCTTCGCCGCGGTCAGCTGCTTTATGTAGGCTTCCGCGGCCTGCTGCTGCTGCGCGTTGCGGTAGAAGATCGCCGAGCGATACTGAGTGCCACGATCGGGGCCCTGCCGATTGAGCTGCGTCGGATCGTGAACGACCGAGAAGAAGATCTGCAGGAGCTTGCCGTAGGAGATCTGCGAGGGATCATAGATCACCTGCACCGACTCGGCGTGTCCGGTATCGCCGGTGCTCACCTGCTCATACGAAGGATTTGCCAGATCGCCTCCGGCATAGCCGGACGTCGCGTGCTTCACTCCCTTCACGTGATCGAACACCGCTTCGACGCCCCAGAAGCAACCGCCGGCGAACACTGCTGTGTCGTCACCGGCGGTCGTCGCCAGCTCCTCGGCGCCGGCCGGCGGGACTATCGCCCCCGCGAGCGAAGCCCCGCTCGTCAGTCTGGCCGCAAAGAGGACGAGTGCCACGGGAATTACGACGAGTACAGCGGCAATGCTGGGGAGTGTGCGCCTCATTTTCTCTCTCATTGGGGACACCTGTTAGACCGTGCAACTCTGCCGATAGTTCCAGGAATACATCTGCGTACGAAATGCTTCAGAAATCGTTCCGTCAGGTGAACACCGGGGGCAGCCGCTGCTCGCTGGAGCCGCGGAAGGGGTAGTTCCTGGCCAACCGCTCGTCGAGCGCCGGGTCAGGCCCGTTGTCCCCCTCCAGGAAAATCCATTCGACATCCACGATCTCGGTGTTGTGCCACATCCCGATCCCAACCTGCCGTTCCAGATCGAGCTCGTGCTTGGATGCGCCCGTCAGGCTCAGCAGCGCGTCGTGGGAGCGCTCGTGGAACTCGCGCGTCACGGGGACGATGATGATGCCGCAGCCCGTGCGGGTGGAGGCAATCCGGTAGGGAAGCTCGAACCGGTTGGAGTGGACGGCGTCGAGGGCGTACCGAAGCTGATGCTTCAGCGCGCGCAGGTCATACCTGCTCAGCCAAGCCAGCTCGTGGAGGATCTCGTAGCAGTCGGTATCGGCGTACTCGCTATCCTGCGATGCGATCCTCTCGGCCAGCGTCTCGAGCAGAAAGGAAAACTCGCACGCCACCGCCCCGCCGTGTGAGTGGGTGGCGCGCTCGAAGCGCGGATCGGGCGCCGACGAATAGTCGTCCATAAGAAATTGCCCGATCAGTGCGGCCTCGCTCACCGCGGTGGATGCCGAATCCCAGTCGAGCAGCAGGTCGCGGCGGAACTCGAAGTAATCGACCAGCTCGGCGGGCGTGGCGAAGTGATCGCAGATCTCGAAGTACTCGGCATCGCGAAGGATGTGAACGAATCCACCGCTGCGGCTGCGCTTGAATCGGGGCGCCCTGAAGGCGCGCGATTTGGGCGGGACCCGATAGATGATCAGACCTATGAAGGTCTCAGGATCGTGTGGAGTAACCGTGACGCGATGCCCGAAATGATTGACCATCGACAGACCCATGTAGCCCGACAGCACCTCGCGGGTATTCTGGATTTGTTTCGAACCCTTTCGCGCTACCTGGTTGGCGACCCACTTCTCCAGGTCGCCCGCCCTCGACGTCACCTTCGGCTCGCGCTCGCAGAGCTGGAAGATGAAGCCGATCCCATCCATCAGCATGACCCGGTTGGCGAGCTCGCCGTGGCTCTCGCCGCTCACCGGCAGGTGGAGGGTGTCGAAGCAGAACGCGCGGGTGAAGACGTTGGCGTGCTGCTGGGCAGCGAAGTCGTGCACGAGGCTGAGTGGCTCGCGGGCCGGCTCTTTCACCGCCGGATCACGAGCGTCGCGCCCGTCGCTCCCACGCCAGCAACAGCGCCGCGCCGATGAGCCCGGTGACGATGCAGAAGAGGTACAAGGTGCGGACGCTCACAAGTCCGTACAGTGGATTGGCATCTGAGAAAGGCCGGAACGGGCGCATATCGGCGTGCATGATGCCATCGAGCAACGCATGCAGCAGTCCACCGAAGACGCCGCTGAGCGCGGCGATGGGCAATCGGTATTCGGCTGCCAGCGCTTCAGGCACGACGTCCCGGGGGCGGGCGATGTAAATGCCTGCTCGGGATACCACGAGTCCGCAGACGAGGCCGATCAGGCCGCCAAGAAAAAAAGTGTGTGCCTGGCGGTGGATCGGATAGTCGTTGCGCAGCATGTAGTAGCCCGACTCGATGTCGATTACGACCTGCGCGAGCGAATAGGCAGCCATCGAAAACTGCCGTGGCGCCGCGGCCTTGACGAGCAGGCCGGGACCGAGGTGGAAGGGCGTTGCCGGCATAATACCCCGCCAATCTACCGTAGGGTCGAGTTCTCCGACCAGCGGCGGGCCTTGCTCCTTGGTTTGGAGGATCGGGCGTCGCTATTATTTGCCAATGGGACGCATCGCGGGAGTGACTTGGTCGTTCATGCTGTTGCTGACGGCCGCGTCCACCGTCGGCGCCCAGACCGACGAGATCCAGGTCTACACCGGTGAGCTCGCCGCACCGGGCGACATCAGCCTCACGGTCCACGCCAACTACACTCCCAGCGGACGGAAGACGGCGGCGTTTCCGGGCGGGATCGTGGCGGACCGCTCGACCAACGGCGCGTTCGAGTGGGCATACGGTGTTTCATCCTGGTTCGAGGCCGGCACCTATATCCCCGTCTACACCATCACGCGAAACGGCACCGCGCTGCTCGACGGCGCGAAGTTGCGCGCCTTGTTCGCAGTGCCCCACGCCGACGCGCGACGGTTCTTCTACGGCATCAACTTCGAGCTGAGCTTCAACTCCCGTGCGTGGGAGGAGTCGAGGCGCAGCGGTGAGATCCGGCCCATCATCGGTACGCGCAACGGAGCGTGGGATTTCATCGTGAATCCGATTCTCGATACCGAATTCGACGGCTTGTCGCGTCTCGACTTCGCTCCATCGGCTCGCCTCGCATACAACGCTTCACCCACGCTGGCGCTGGCTGTCGAGGACTACGCGGATTTCGGCGAAGTCCGGCACCTCGATGCCGGAGAGAAGCGCGAGCAGAGCCTGTTCGGTGTCGTCGACCTGTCGCGCAAATTCCTCGATCTCGAGGCCGGCGTCGGTTTCGGTCTGACGCCCGCGGCCGACAAGCTCGTTCTCAAGACGATCCTCGCCCACACCTTCTGAGCATCAGCGCTTGAGCGGCACCCAGAGCTCCACTTTGCCGGTGCCTGTCGCGGCGTCGAAGTCCTTTCCGTAGCGCTCGAAGAAGTCGGGCTGGTCCCCGCCTTCCTTGCCGTAGTCGGGCCGCCCCGCGACCATCCACTTGGGCAGCCACTCCTTCTTGATGGTGTACATAGTGTCGCGGATCTGCGAGACGTGGCCGTCGTGGACAAAAACGGCGTAGCGCTGAGCGGGCACGTTCAGGCGGCGGAATTTGGCCGGGACCTGGTCGAAGCTGGAGACTTCGACCCCGGTGATGTACTCGAACCCGTGATCACCGCCGAAGCTGCCGGTCACCACGCCATACGTCTCGGTGCCGATCTGTCCCGGCATTTTCCCGATCATCGGCGCGAAAAGCTGCCATTGTTTCGCGAACGCCTCGGCGCTCTGGGCGTCATAATGCATCGCCAGACCGGCTACGCGCAGCGCCCGGCGATTGGAGAACCACGGCTCGAGCTTTTGCCTGGTCACTGGCGCGGTACCAGCTTCTGGGCGACGTAAGAGGCCCACGTCGTCCCGCGGTGCATTCCCGAGTTCGACAGCACCACCACCATCGTCCCATTGGCCAGGAGCCGCGCGATGGTCGTATTGTTGTCGTCGCCGCTGCCCGAGTGCATCACCTCGGCGATCCTGCCGTTGCGCACGTAAAGCCGCGCCCCATAGCCGTAGTGGATCTCGTAGGGCGGCTCGCTCCGCACGTGCATGAGCGGTGATTCGAGCTCTCTGCTTTCAGCGCGGCCGAATAGCTGCTCGTGATGAATCGCCGACAGCCACCGAAACATGTCCTTCGAGGTGCTTCGCATCCCGTTGGCTCCCTTGTGTCCCCAGTCCCCGCCCTGGAATCCCGTCGACCACATTCGCGCTGGGTGCAGAAGCTCGCGGGTGATGTAGTCCTCCCAAGAAATGCCTGAGGCGATCTCGATGATGGCGGCGAGAAGCTCGTAGTCGTCGTCCATGTAGCGGTACTGGGTGCCGGGCGGATTGTCGAGCGGCTGCGCCAGGATTGCGCTCACGGCGCCCTCGCGTCGCATGATGCCGTTCCCCGCCTGGTGGCCCTGCAAGCCTGATGTGTGGGTGAGAAGATGGAAAACCGTGATGTTCCGCTTCCCTTCCGGAGCGAACGGGAAAAAGCGCGAGATCGGATCGCTGAACGACAACCGATGCTGGGATCGGAGTCTGAGAATCGCCGCGGCGGTGAATCCCTTGGTCATCGATGCGATGTTGAACCGGCTCTGCACGCTGAGAGGGCGGCCGCTGCGCGGAGAGAACGCCTTGTTCATTATCACGTTGGTGTCACGCGCGATCAGCACGACACCGGAGAAGCCGCTGTCGGCCAGCGCGCGCGCGATGGCGTTGAACCGCGCCGGGGTCTGGCCGAGCGCCGCGCCCGCGGGGAGCAGCGAAAGGAGAAGAGCTAGAGCGCCAGCGCGATGACGCTGAGGATTGCCGCGGCGATGAATGACTTCGCGTAAACCGCACGCGATTGTCTCAGCAGCTGCCGCCGCTCCTCGTCCTCGGTGACCTGCTCGGGTCCGGTGTCCAGGTCGCGCTGACCGCGCGATGCAAGCCTCACTCACGTCTTGTCCCGGCTTTGAAACACGCCGACCGCTCCGACGAAGAAAGGAAGGAAGAGTGGCGCTCGCCAGAGGAGGGGCGCTCGAACAAGGATGAGGAGAACGGCGATAGCGACACCGACACCGAGTGTCGAGATGCCGAAGACGAGTCGCTTGTGTCGTTCGCGCGGGCCGATGTTGGCGATGCGGACCGGTTTGGACGTTGTCATCGGCGTCCTCGGGTGGGTCTGTGTGACGGTCTAGTTTAGCGCCGCCGGGCCGAGGCCGGAAAGCTCAGCCGCGAGAAGATTTATTGCTTTTTCGACCAGGACGCGATTGTTGCCGTCGTAGATCCAGCTGCTGGCGCCGGAAGGGTGCGGAAGCGGAATGACCACCGACTCGCCGCCAACGTGCGAAGTCGTATGCCTGGTGCCAATCAGATCGACCAGCGGAAGCCGCGGCAGAAATCGCTCGATGGCCAATCTCCCGACGGGAATCAGGAGCTTCGGTCGAATGATCCGGAGCTCGGCGTCGAGCCAGTCGCCGCACCGCTCCTGCTCCTTGCGGGTCGGAACGCGGTCGCCGCGCCCACTCGGGTGGGGTCCGGGGAAACAGCGCGTTACGGCAGCAATGTAAATCGTCTGCCGGGCCGTTAGCTCATCCAGTCCGGCCCGCTCGAGCCAGCTGAAGAGGGTCCGGCCCGCCCTCCCGGCGAAGGCCACCCCGCCGCCGGATTCGACCTTGCCAGGCGCCTGGCCGACCAGCATCACCTGCGGGTTGATAGCCGGCGATGTTATCGGCTTGACACCGCGGCCCAACCGGCAGCGTCGGCACCGCGCCAGGGCGGCGCGGTGTGATTCGAGATCGGGAAGTACCGCAACAGTCACAGCCCATAATACACCGGCGGTAGATCAGAGTGCTGCGCTCTGTGCCGCAGGGCGCGTGAGGCGGATGGTGAGCGGTCTGGCCACCACCGGAAGAACGCGCCATCTGCCCCAGGCGACGGTGGCGGCGAGACTGCCGACAACCGCCGGCACGATCGCAGCGGGGGCACCCATACCGGCGACGAGCGTCGTCACCGTCGCTCCGATCATGATGATCACGAGACCCGAAGCGGCGAGGGGTGTCAGCTCCGTTCTGATGCGGAGCGCCGCCGGCAGGATCACTCCGAGTCCCCCGAGGAACTCGCAGACCCCGATGAAACGAAGGAACAGCTCGGGGAAGGCGATCGGACCTTTGAGCATCTCGATCGGCACCACCAGCTTCATCCCGCCGGCGAATAGAAACACCAGCGCCAGCAGTATCTGGATCGTCCACAGTGCTTTGCCCGTCCTGCCCGGATTTCCCGCGATTGCCGTCTGCATTGGTCTGTCTCCTCTCAGTTCAGTTTGGGAGCCAGCCGGGCCCGAGGCCTCGATTCAGTGGCTCTACGTGGACGTCGAACGGGAGTCAGCCAGATCGACAAGCTTTCGCATTCTTTTTTCGTCCAGCTCCACGCGTGCCATATCGCCGGGAGGGAAGGGCTTTCGGAGTGTTATTCCGCGGTCGATCGGCGGCGAGGCGCCGGCGACGACGGAGCCGATGCCCGCGTGGACCTCGCGCACTCCAGTGCGGGCGATGATCTCGCGGATGTTGCTTTCCCTGACGCCCCCGCCGGCGACTATGCCAATACGCGAGCCGGCCTGGCTGACCAGGCGGGCGATCACCCCGGCGCCCTCGACCGCCGTGCGGGCTCCGCCAGAAGTCAGAACTCTGGCCACCCCGCAGTCGATCACCTGCTCCAACGCGACCGCCAAATCAGGCGCGTAGTCGAATGCGCGATGGAAAGTGACTGGCAGCTGGCCGGCAGCGCGCACGAGTGACGTGATGCGCGCCGTGTCGATGGTGTAGTCAGGTTTGAGCGCGCCGGTGGCGTAACCGCGCGCCCCGACGGAGCCAGCGACATCGATGTCCCGGCGCATGACGTCGAACTCGTCATCGCTATATATGAAGTCGCCGCCACGCGGACGAATGAGCGCGAACACTGGAATGCGCAGCCGGGCGGCCGCGCCCGCTATGAAGCCGGCACTCGGGGTGGTGCCGCCGTCGTTCAGATCGGCGCAGAGCTCGATTCGACCCACTCCGGCTCGCTCGGCAGCCAGTGCCGATCCGAAAGTGTCGACGGCCGCTTCGACCATGATCAATCCGGCCGCCTGCAAGAGGGCGTCGTTCGCGCGAGCATCGAGCCAGCATGGCACAAGCCGCGGTGGCGCGCAAGCAGCGGGACGCTGGTCATCGGAGAGAGATCCTCGCGCAGCGCTTGCATCGCAAGCGTAGCGCATGAAGCCGATAGCGCTGAACTCCGAATCGACAGCAGACACATATCTCTGGGCGCGCTGGATTTTTCTGCGCGCTCTGGGGCTCATTTTCTTTTCGGCGTTCTACGCGCTGGCGTTCCAGATTCGCGGCCTCATCGGTGAGCGTGGAATCCTTCCCGCCAGCCTCTATCTCCACGAGCTGGCGGCCATGGCTGGAGCCCTCCAGCGCGTGTGGTACGCGCCCACCCTTTTCTGGATTTCGGCGTCGGACCGGGCGTTGCTGGCGGTCGTGATGGCCGGACTGATTTTCTCGGCCCTGCTCGTCGCCAACCTCTGGCCCAGGCTCACCGTCGCGTTGTGCACGATCCTGTTTCTCTCCTGCATCGCCGCGCTCCAGGATTTTTCCTCGTACCAATCCGACGGCATGCTGCTGGAAGCGGGATTTCTGTCCATCTTCTTCGCCCCCCAGGGCATACGCCCGGGACTGGGCGCCACCGACCCGGCTTCGCGCTTCAGCCTGTTCATGCTCCGCTGGGAATGGTTTCGGATCTACTTCGAGTCGGGATTGGTGAAGCTGCTGAGCGGCGATCCGCACTGGCGGAATTTCACGGCGATGGATGACTACTATCAAAACGCGCCGCTGCCGTCGTGGCCGGGCTGGTACGTGCAACATCTCCCGCACTGGTACCACGCGGGAACGGTGATCATCACCTTCGTCGTCGAGCTCGGGGTCGTCTGGCTGGTGTTTCTCCCCCGACGGTTTCGCGCGGCGTGCTTCGCCGTCGTCACTGCATTGCAGATCGGGATCATCACCACCGCCAACTACGGATTCCTCAATTACATCGTCCTGGCGCTCGGCATCCTTCTCCTCGACGATCAGCTCCTGCACCGGGCCCACCTCGAGTCGGTCGCGGCAGTGCCGCGAGCAGACACGCCGCGCTTCCGGATCCATCGTCGATTGGAGGCCGCAGTTCTGGGCATCCTTTTCTACGCTACGGTCGTGGGATTCGCTCTCGGCGGCTCGAGCACGCCGCTCGGGCTCCCCAATCGTCTCCTCGACCCGTTCCGCATCGCCAACGCCTACGGACTCTTTGCCGTGATGACCCCGGCGCGATATGAGATCGAGTTTCTTGGAAGCAACGATGGCCGGAGCTGGACTCCCTACCTCTTCAGATACAAACCCCAGGAGCTGACGAGACGTCCCGGTTTCCTCGGCCCCTACCAGCCACGCTTCGACTGGAACCTTTGGTTCGCATCGCTCGAGCAGTGGCGCTCCTCACCGTGGGTCGTGCTGACCCAGGAGCGACTCGTGGAAGGAAGTCCGGCGGTGCTCTCGCTATTTCGGGGCGATCCTTTTCACGGCAAGCCGCCGACGATGGTGCGCGCGATTTTATGGCAGTACTGGTTCACCGATCTCGATACGAAAAGAAAAACCGGAGCCTGGTGGCGCCGCGAGGAGCTGGGACCGTTCAGCGGGACGGTAACGCGGTCGCCCGACGGGCAGACGACCTTTACCCCTTCGGCATGATTGCGACTAGGGGAGGTCGAAGAAGTCGACGACACCGGTATCGAGAGAGTATTCAGCGCCGACCACCAGCAGCCCCTGGGTCCTGATCAGATCCTCCAGCACCTGCGAGCCGTGGCGCAGATGATTGGTCGAGACCCTGATGTTGGCACGAACCGACTCCCTCACCAGCGCGTCCTCATCGTTGCGGAGCGGGGTCGCCAGCAGGCTCTCCACCGATGGTCGCACGCGATCGACGATCGAGCGTAGGTTGTGTGAATGAGTCGTCGGGTTGCGCAGCTCCTGCAGCGTCGCCAGTATCGCCCCGCACTGCGTGTGGCCGAGCACGACCACCAGACGCGATGCGAAACGCTCGGCGGCGAACTCGACGCTTCCAACCTGGGAGGGCGCCACGATGTTGCCGGCGACGCGAATCACGAACAGATCGCCCAGACCCTGGTCGAAGACGATTTCCGATGGGACGCGCGAGTCGGAGCAGCCGAGGACGATGGCGAACGGCTCCTGCACCGTGGTCAGCTCGAAGCTCCTGGTGTGCCCCGTAGCCCGCCGGATATTGGCGGCATATCTGGCGTTGCCCTGGCGCAACCGGTCCAGTGCTTCCAGTGCTGGTATCATCGTGTCAGTTCAGTGTGAATTGTGTCAGCCGATTCGCGGCAAGGATTCGTGACTCCTGAATCGAGCTGCGCCGAGCTCCGACGCTTCTACGTCAGTCAGCCGCAGGATGGCGAACGCTTCGTGGGAGAGAACGCCGAGCATCATTTCGCCGTCGCGATAGAGAACAAGGTCCTCGAACCACGCCCCATCCGCTGAATCATACTGAAAGATTCCCTCCGGCATGGCGGCTTTCAACGCGTCAATCGATGTCTCGCTCAATTTCCAGAGCTCGGTCTTACGGTTGAGGTCGTCGGCGGTGCGGCCGCTCATGCGCTCGCGGATCGCTGCGCCCGCGGCCAGCTGCGCGACGGCTTCCTCGAAATCCTGCCAGAGAGTTTTCGCCGTCCGCGCGTCCGTGGAGCGACAATCGACAGTGAACTCATCGGCGCCGTTGCTTCTGCACCACTCGACCAGCCGCCACGTCTCCGCCGGTGAGTAGTCGCTGGGTACCACGTAGCGTTTATTCATCCTTACCGAGGGGGCAGCAGGCGAAGCGCTGCTCGATGTTCGAGACGCTCATGATCGGAACGGCCCTGTTCGCTCTCATGCCAGCCCCGCCTGCGCGCGTAGCGAATGGCGGTAATCAGACCGCCAGACTCAACATCAGAGTGAACACCAGGCCGGCGACGGCAATGATCGTTTCCGCGACTGTCCACGTCCTCAGCGTCTGCGGAACGGTCATGCCGAAAAATTCCTTGATCAGCCAGAACCCCGCATCGTTGACGTGCGACAGTATCAGCGCGCCCGCCCCCGTCGCCAGCACCAGTAATTCGGCGCTCGTCCCCGGGGTCGCGACGGCGATCGGCGCCACGATCCCGGCTGCCGTGGTCATTGCCACAGTTGCCGATCCTGTGGCGACGCGAATCAGCGCGGCGACGACCCACGCCAGTATGAGCGGCGATGCGTGAGCGCCGATGGCGGCCTTGGCGATGGCGCCGCCGACGCCACTCTGCACCAGCACCTGGTTGAAGCCGCCGCCCGCGCCGATCACCAGCAGAATGGTCGCCGTCGGCGCCAGGCAGTCGTTGCAGAATTTCATCAGATCTTCCCGGGTGAAATGCCGCGGCCTGCCCAACGACCAGAACGAAAACAACAGCGCCAGCAGCAGGGCTACGATCGGATTGCCGACGAAATGCAGCGCCGTCCCCGTGAGACTTCCGGGCGCGAAAGCGAAATCGGATGTCGTCGAGATTACCATCAGGATCACCGGTATCAGCACGGTGAACAGCGAGATGCCAAAGCCCGGCATGTCGGGTGACGATTCGCCCTCCAGCTGTCGCGCCAGCGCGTTGTCGGGGGGCAGGGAAATGCGCGGCGAGATCCAGGCGGCGAATATGGGTCCGGCCAGAGCGGCCGTCGGCAGGCCGACCAGCAACCCGTAGACGATGGTGCGCCCGATGTCCGCGTGATACGCGCCGACTGCCAGCATCGCCGCGGGGTGCGGCGGCAGCATCCCATGCACCACCGACAAACCCGCCACCAGCGGTATTCCGATTTTCACCAGGGACATTCCCGTTCGGCGCGCGATGGTGAACACCAGCGGGACGAGCAGGACGAATCCGACCTGGAAGAAAACCGGAATGCCGACGATGAACCCGACGAACATGATGGCCCAGTGCACGCGCTTTTCGCCGAACAAGCCGATCAGCGTGTTGGCTATCTGCGTGGCCGCGCCCGATTCCGCCATCATCTTGCCGAGCATGGTGCCCAGTCCGACCACGACGGCGATGAAGCCGAGTGTGCTCCCGACGCCATCCTGAAACGCCTTCACCGCGCCGAGCGGCGCCATTCCGGCGGTGACACCCATCGTCAGCGATACCAGCACCAGCGCGATGAATGGGTGCACCCTGAAACGCGCGATCAGCAGCACCAGCGCAACTACCGCCGCGAGCGCGAAGCTGAGTAGCCGGGCGTCGGTGCTCAAGCCGAAGCGCGCGTCAGGAGAATCTCTACGATCTCTCGGGGACTCCGGCTGATGTCGGCAATCACTACCCCCTCGTCGGCGGACGGGCGCTCCAGCGTGGCGAGCTGGCTGTCGAGGAGGGATGCCGGCATGTAGTGTCCGGTGCGCTTCGACAGCCGCTCGGCGATCAGCTCGCTGGCACCGTCCAGAAAAACGAATTGCAGGTCGGGCGCGGCCAGCCTGAGGATGTTCCGGTATGCGCGCTTGAGCGCCGAGCACGCCAACACCAAACCATTGCCGGCGTCACGAGCCTGGCGGATTCGCCCGGCCAATCCCTCCAGCCACTCCGAGCGGTCGGCGTCGGTGAGCGGGATCCCCGCCGCCATGCGCTCGACATTCTGCGTCGAGTGAAAGTCGTCGCCGTCGACGAACTCGACGCCGAGCCCGCGCGCGAGCGCCGCGCCGATCACGGTTTTTCCGGAGCCTGCCACTCCCATGACGACGTAAATGCCACCGCTCACCGGCTCACTTCTTCGCCTGCCTTTGCCTGAGAGCCGCGCTATGCTCGCGCGCCGAGTCGCGGGCCCCCGATTTGTTGTAGGTGTCCGACTGTCCGGGCGGAATGCTCAGGTATTTCCAATCTTTGCCGCGGAGTGATTTGGCCAGGTAAACGATCTGGCCGACGTGATAGCTCAGATGCGCGAGCGAGCGGTGCAGGGCCTCATCAACGCGCAGCGGCTTGTCGCGAATGGTGATGGTGCGATTCAGATCGGCGTCGCTGAGTCGCTCGAGCGTGCCGACGAGGGGCGCCCACCCCTGCTCCCATTTCTCCAGCAGCTGCGCGCGCGTCACCGATCGGTGGGTGAACTCCTCGTCGCGCGAGCGCCACGGCTTCTCGCCGTCGGTGGTCAGAAAATCAGTGAATCGCGAGCGAAGATTTCCCGCGATGTGCCAGCAAATGACGGCGATGGAGTTGCCTGCGTTGGGCCCCCCCGTTGAAAGCTGGGACTCGTCGAGCTGGGCGATCGCCGCTTCGGCCAGCGCCTTGTAGCGGAGATACTCTCCCGTGATCGATTCGATAATGTTGCGCATCGTCAGTTCTCTTTTGATCGGATCTGCCAATAAACTCTGCGAATTGATGCGACTTTCGGATCCCGCGACCGGCAGCCGTGCTGAACGATACAGGCCCGGCGGGCACGAGTCGAGAATTGGCGTCGACGGATCGAGCCGGCGGGTTATGGACCCCCTTGCTCACCGAAACGCACGCGGAAGGTGGTTTGCTCGATGCCAACGCGGCGGGTGAGGGGCGCGTAGAGCTCAGGGCGGCGGGCTCGCAGCCAACGTCTGCCTGAAGACAGCTCGAGCAGGGACGCATCCAGGTCCGCCACCACCATCGCGTCCTCCATGGACCGCGACTCGGCAATTACCTCTCCGTACGGGTCGAGCACCATGGCGTTTCCGGTGCGGATCTCGTCGTCGTCGGGACCAATGCCATTGCTGAAAACGAGGAACATCCCGTTATCGTGGGCGCGGCTGGGAAGCCAGCGCATCAACCAGCCCCGACCCTTCGGACCGCAAAGCTCAGCCTCGCACGCGCGCGGGTCCTCGCCGCGCCGGCGCCATATCTCCTGATCCACCGGCTTCATTCCGTGAGGACTCACCGAGTTGCAACCGCCCGTCTGGTGTGGCGCCAATAGGACTTCCGCGCCCAGCAATGCCGTCGCGCGCGCGTTTTCGACGATGTTGTTGTCGTAGCAAATGAGTACGCCCACTCGGCAGCCGTGTGGGGTGTCAAACACCGTGTAACTATCGCCCTCGGAGAGAAACCGGCTGACGAAAACGTGCAGCTTGCGATGCACGACCCATCGCCCGTCGGGCATGGCGACGACGTAGGCGTTGTAAAGTTTTCCGTCGTCCGCCTTTTCGATCAATCCGGCGCCGATCGTCATGCCGTTCTGCCGCGACAGACGCAACAGCTCTATCGTGGACGGTCCACCGGGAACCGCCTCAGAAAGTGATTCGACGTCTTCGCGCGGCAGCTTGCGGACGTGCCAGTACCCCGTGAGACACATCTCGGGAAACGCGATGATCTCGACGCCGGCCCGCGCCGCCTCGCCGACAAAATCCCGGACGCGGCCAAGGTTGTACGCCTTGTCACCCGGGCGGTGGGCGAACTGGACGGCGGCTACGCGGACGGAGCGCATGGACGGAAAGGAGGCGGGGAGGTTGGCGGCGACAACGGCGAACTGAAGGGGTGCCAGAATGTAGTGGCATAGATGCCAGCTGTCAGTTCGCGACGCCGGGGACCGGTTCGCTCCCGCTTCCCGCCTCTCGCGTACTACAGTCCAAACTGCCGTAGGTGGTGATCGGTATGCAGGTAAGCCCATCGCCCCCACTCTTCGCGGGAGAGCTTCCCGAAAATGAAGTGCGGACGCTCCGCGACGGTGTCGAGGTTGTGGAGAAACCGATCGCAGTTGGCTTCGAGGGCCGCCATATCCAGCTCGAACTCAGTGGGTCTGGTGCCACCCTTCTCCTGGTCGATCTCGGCGCGCGTCCGCGTACCGTGGGGCCAAGGCATCGGCGCGTAAAGCGCCAGCCACTTGATCAAGGTGCGACCGAGAAGGTTTGGCTTCCGCCGTCGGGAATTCGGTGATGGAGATGCGAGGAGGCCGCGATAGGCGTCGGTGAGATGACAGACCATCTGGTGCGCGTTCATCCGTCCCCAGCGGCGCTGAGCGTCGGGGCGAAGCTGGGAGACTCGCTTGGCGGTGATCTCGCGATCGCGCGGGTTCAACAAAGACTTCATGACAGACCCCTCTATTGATCGTTGTGAGCTTCGAATCAGGTGGTCGGCGGTCGCGGCGGTGGCGCGAATCGATTGGAGTGGATCTCGTACGAATGCGCCAGAGCCAGCAACCGCGCGTCGCTTCCCGGCAGCCCCACGAACGAGATGTTGCCCGCCGGCATTCCATCGGCGCCAATTCCAGTCGGAACGGAAACCTCGGGGAGTCCGAGCCAGTTTCCGTAACCGAGCGTGGTGCGGATGTTCGGCCAGGGATCGACGGCGCGCGGGGCGGGGAATGGCATCGTCGGATAGATCATCGCATCGAGGCGTCGAGCGCGCAGCTCGCGGGCAAGGCGCTCCGTCACGGCCGCCCGCGATCGCGCGAATGAGATGCTGCGCGGGTCGCTCTCATAGGGCTGCATCATGAGCTTCGCCATCTCATCCCAGTCCCTCGGCAGCACGTCGTAGAAGGCACGATACGCGGAGAGTCCGCGCTCGACGTCGCGACTCGCGTCGCCGCCGTGGGTGGCGAAATATCTGAAGAGGGCGTTTGCCGTCGGCGCTGGCGAGTTGTTGTCGGGAGGGACGTCGCCGCGCGCTCGCGCCGCTTCGGCGAACAGGTCGCGCACATTGGCGCGCGTAACGGTCGTTGCAAAGGGCTCGACGATGGCTCCGCTCGACGTTATGTCGGACACCGCCCTGTCGAAGACCTGTAGCGACGCCGACGTCATCTGCGCGCGCGGCACGTGCGCTTCCACCAGACCGAGTCGCGCGCCTAGAAGCGCATCGTCATGCAGATGCGCGAGCTCGCCGCGCTTCCTCGGCTCAGTGAGCGCCAGTCCGTCGCTCGGATCGGGCCCGGCGATGGCGTCGAGCAGGAGCGCCGCGTCGGCGACGTGCCGCGCCAGCGGACCATGGGTATCCAGGTACGGCCAGGTGGGGATTACTCCCGTGCGCGGCACCAGCCCGAAGGTCGGCTTCATGCCGACGACTCCGCAAAATTGGGCCGGGATCCGATTCGATCCACCGTCGTCGGTGCCGAGTGCTGCGAAGGCGATTCCGCAGGCGACGGACACCGCCGAGCCGGCGCTCGAGCCGCCGGGGGTTCTGGTGCCGGTTGGATCGTAGGGATTTCGCACCTGGCCGGAGAGCGAGCTGGTGCCGTTGCCGTGATACGCGAAATCGTCCGCCACGGTCTTGCCGAGGACGACCGCGCCGGCCGCGCGCATTCGTGCAACCTCGATTGAATCATGCGCAACGGCCTCGGGGAACAGCCGTGCCCACTCGGCGTTCGAGGCGGTCGTCGGCAGGCCGGTCATGTCGTAGATAGCCTTGGCAAAGACCGGCGCGCCATCCAAAGGACCCCGCAGCCGTCGCTGCCGCGCGCGGATGTCCGACTCGCGAGCGTCGGCGATGGCAGTGCTCGAGAGCTCGTCCACCGCGTGCAGCGCGCCGTTCCACGCTCTGGCGCGGTCGAGCGCGAGCCTCGTCGATTCCTTCGCGGTCCAGTCACCCCGCGCCCGCCCTGCCTGGTATTCCGCGATCGTGCCCGCCAGCGGATCGCTCGGCCGCTGTGGCCAGCGGATGAGAGGGATGGCGAGAATCGCCGTCAACTCCTGCAACGCTTCGCGTCTGGAAATCCTTCCGATCATTGCACCTTGCTGTTGGTCGGCCCAAAAAATTATCCCGCGCGACTCCGCCTTGCCGCCATCACGCATTCTTCCCGCTTCCCGCCGCCCGGTCCCCGCTGCACTCTATAGCATGCGAATTCTCCCCAACACCATCGTCGCTCTTGCCCTGGGTCTGAGCGCGCCGCTTCCGGTGCCATCCCAGACCCCCGGCCCCGTACTAGCCGTATTCGCCCACCCCGACGACGAGCGCGTCATCGGTCCACTGCTTTCGAAGCTGTCCAGAGAGGGGCGCGAGACCCAGCTCGTCATCGCCACCGACGGCTCCAAAGGCATTCGCGATTTTGCCCACATCCCCGCCGGCCCCGAGCTCGCCGCCGCGCGGACCAGAGAAGCGACGTGCGCCGCTGATCGGCTCGGCGTGAAGAAGCTTCACATCCTCGGACTTCCCGACGGCGGGCTGGCATCGTTCCAGGTGCTCGGCAAGCTGCGGTCGGGTCTGGCTGCGATCATCGACTCGGTGAAGCCGGCGGTGATCATCACGTTTGGTCCCGAGGGAGGCACCGGCCACCCCGACCATCGGCTCGTCGGCGACGTCACCACCCAGATCATCGAGGGCGATTCGCGATACGCCAACATCGATCTGCTGTATGCGTCGCTGCCGACCGAGCTGCTGCGCACGGCGCCACGCGCTTCGCCCACGGTCAACGGCATGGCCGAATCATATCTCACGATCCGCGTTCCGTTCGACGAGCGCGATCTCGCCGCGGGGCGCGAGGAGTTTGCCTGCCACCGCAGCCAGTACGCGCCGGCCGAGATGGATTCGGTGAACAGGTATCTGGCGCACGCGTGGAACGGGCGTGTCTGGCTGCGTCCGTGGAACGGCTCACTCCACGACACGAACATCTTCAAGCAGTAGCTTGAAACCGCCCGGCGAACGGACGCGTACCTACGACTGCAAATTCAATTACCGGAGATTCGGATGAGCGTCAGAATGCTGAGATTGGCCGCCTTCACGGCGATGTCGTTGACGATTTCGGGAGTGTCCGGCGCGCAGCGCCTGACCGGGCCGAATCCGACTGGCGACGTCCCCGCTCCGGTCATTCTCGACACCCACGGACAATTCCAGGACAAATTCGTCAGCGTCGGCAGCGACATGTTCATCAGCGGACAGCCCACCGAGCAGGGCCTCCGTGAGCTGCAGGCCAAAGGCGTGACCACCGTCGTCAACCTCAGGACGCCGGAGGAGATGTCGAAGCGCGTGCCCTTCGACGAGGCGGCGGTCGTCAAGAAGCTCGGCATGGACTACGTGTACATCCCGATGCGCGGGAACGCGGAGTTTCCCTATTCGCCTGCTGCCGTCGACAAGTTCGCCGCCGCGATGGCGAGCTCGAAGGGGAAGGTTCTGCTTCACTGCACCATCGCCTGGCGCGCCAGTCACCTCTGGGCAGCCTATCTCATTCACGACCGCGGCGTACCGGTGACGACCGCTCTCGACGACGCCCGGATGATCAACCTGATGGACAACATGCGCATGGATGACGCGCAACAGCCGGTCGAATCATTCCTCGGCCGCACTCTGCCGGAGGTTGGTCACCCGACGAAGTAGGCTGTTGGCGAAGGCACAAAATCCTGTCTTCCGCCGCGTTATCGGCCAGAAAGCTACGCCGATTAGTTTGCGCACAATGTTGATCCGACGCTGCAAGCTGCCG
>DASXGU010000143.1:0-10619 GCA_036488915.1 Gemmatimonadaceae bacterium
TTCCACGCTCCCGCACATCATAAGGAAGATTTGCCGCCACATCTCCAGCGATGAGCAATCCCATGTCCCCGCCTATGCCTGCATAAATCGCGACATACTGTTTCCCGTCCGGGCCCGTGTAGGTGACCGGATTGCCCACGACGCCGGAGCCGACCTTGAACTGCCACAAGACCTTTCCATTGCGGGCATCCACGGCTTTGAACCATCCGTCGAGCGTTCCGTAGAAGACGACGCCTCCCGCCGTCGCCAGAGCGCCGCCCCAGACAGGATACGGCTCCTTGATCCCCCACACTTTCTTTCCCGTCGACGCGTCCCAGGCGATGAACTCGCCGCGATACCCGCCCGGCCCACCCTTCTCCGGCGCGTTGCCCCCGATGAATGGTGTGCCCGCGATGTAGGTCACCGCCCGGGCCTGAAAATCCATGCACAGATTGTTGGTGGGAACGTAAAAAAGCCCTGTCTGTGGTGAGAACGCCGCCGGCTGTTGATTCTTTCCGCCTTCCAGGCTGGGGCAGATGTTCTGGATGTTCTTGTCCTGCGCCGTCTTCTTGGTCTCGACCACTTTCGGCCTGCCCGTCGCCAGATCGATTCCCGTCGACCAGTTCATCGGCACGAACGGCTCGGCGAGCAGGACCTCGCCCGTGGCGCGGTCGATGGTGTAGCCGAAGCCGTTGCGATCGAAGTGGACGAGCACCTTTCGCATTTGTCCCTTGATCGGCATGTCGACGAGGATGTTCTCGTTAACGGCGTCGTAGTCCCACATGTCGTGGGGCGTTACCTGAAACGCCCACACCAGCTCACCCGTATCAGCGTCGCGCGCCAGAATCGATGCGGTCCACTTGTTGTCACCCGCGCGCTGATTCTCGTTCCACGGTCCGGGATTGCTGGTCCCGTGATAGATCAGGTTCAGAGTCGGGTCGTACGACACCCAGCCCCACACCGCCCCGCCACCAGTCTTCCACGTATCGCCCGGCCACGAGGAAACGCCGAGGTCCTTGCCACGGTCGGCGGCGTAGAATGTCTTGAGCTTGGGGCCCACCTTGACATCCTTGTCGGGTCCGATGTTGTAGGCTCGCCAGACTTCCTTGCCGGTGGCTTCGTCGAGCGCGGCGATCCAGCCGCGCACGCCCATCTCGCCGCCGCTCGAACCGACGATCACCTTCCCCTTCACAACGATGGGCGCCATGGTGATCGTCTCGCCCCGCGAGAGATCACCCATTTTGGTTCGCCAGACCTGGTTACCCGTGGCCGCATCCACCGCGACGGTGTGCCCGTCGAGAAGATTGTAGAAAATCTTTCCGTCCGCGTAGGCAGCGCCGCGGTTCACCACGTCACAGCACGCGCGGCCGATCGCCTGCTGCGAGTTGTCGGGTCGGAATTTCCACTTCAGCGGTTGTCCGGCCTGCGCGAGATCGATGGCGTAGGAAACGTTCGGATACGGTGTCACGACGTACATGGTGTTGCCGACCACGAGCGGCTGACCCTCGTGTCCGCGCAGCACACCCGTGGAGAACGCCCACGCTACCTTGAGATTTGCCGCATTCGCGGGTGTGATTGACGAGAGCTCGCTGAAGCGCGAACTCGCATAATCCCCGGCCGGCATCTGCCATTCGCCGGGCGGACCCGCGTGGGCCACGGCGATGCGCGCGCCCGAAGCAGACGCCTGTCCGGTCGCTGCCACCGATGTCGCCTGGGGTGGCGCGCTGCCGGAGCTGTCGGCTGGCGCTGCTTTGTTGCCGCCCGAACACGCGACCGCCGCACTCAGTATTGAAGTAACCACCGTACCAGGCCGTAACCGATTCATCTTCGCCTCGACCTTATCTGCCGGCAGGAATCAGGTAATCCTGAGCCGCGATTATCTGCCACTGGCCGTTCCTGCGCTGCCAGGTATCGGTGAATCTGTAGCGCCGGTCAAACGCTCCCTGCGCTCCCTTGCCGCGCAGATGGAGAATTCCCGTGATCACCTCGACATCACCGAAATCGTGAACCCTCATGCCTTCGTTGCGCGCCCAGTTGACGCGATCAGAGCCGGTCACGCTTCGGATGACGTCGTCGCGACTCATGAGCGTCGCGTCTTCGGTGTAGATGAAGTTCGGCGCCAGCAGGCGCTCGAAGGTGCGCGGGTCGCGTTGAATCACCGCCGTGGTCCACTGGTCCTCCAGCCTGATCGGAAGCATCGAGGCCGCCGGACGCGGAATCGGTCGCGCGCCGGTTGGAGCTGGATTCGGTATCGGAGCTCCGCGCGCGCCCTGCGCACCGACCGATGACGCCCCGACAACCATTGCGAAAACGATCACTAGCGAAGAATTCCTCATCAGCCGCCTCCTCGGTGAAAGTCGGTCATATCACGTACGGGATGAAGCGCTTTCGCTCTTTCATGAAATTCCGGTAGGGCTCGCCGATGGTGTCGGCCAGAGCGCGCTCCTCGATGGTGACCCGGTACCAATAGGTGGCCGCGCTTCCCACCGCGAGAAGCACGGCACTGACCCAGTTGCCGAGCGCGAGACCGATGCCAGTGAACATCATCATGCCCGCCGTATAGGACGGATGCCGGACCAGCGTGTATGGTCCGGTGGAAATCACCGGTTGATCGGTGCTGGCCCGCACGTCCCCGGTGAAATACTCGCCGAGTGTTCGAAAGCAGTACCGCCTCAGCAGGCTGCCGAGGAGGATGAGTGAAACTCCCACTGCGAACAACGGCAGCTGAAGTCTGGGCGGGAACATCCACGAGCGTACGAACGCCAGAAAGAAAGCCAGCAATAGGGCGATCCACATTCCACCGAGCAGAACGCGCAGAGATCCATCGTCCTTCGACTCGCCGCGTTTCGCTCCCTCTACTCCGCCCCGCACCACCTTCCACTCGGGAAGGAAAGACCAGATGTAAACGACCCAGAAGACCACCGCGTACGGCCAGACGAAAGGAAGAGGTCTCACGGTGGTTAAATAGCACCAATATTGCCTTTCCGGCAATCTCGATGACCGAAGCCCGGCCGCATCTCCTTCGAGCTCTACAGCATCGGAACTACCGGCTGTTCTTCAGCGGCCAGACAGTCTCGCTGATCGGCACCTGGATCACGCGCATCGCCACCAGTTGGCTCGTCTATCGGCTCACCGGATCCGTTTTCTTGCTGGGGATCGTCGGCTTCTTCGGACAAATTCCGACCCTCGTTCTCGCCCCTTTTGCGGGCGTGCTGGTCGATCGCTGGAACCGCCATCGAATTCTGGTCATCACCCAGATCCTCTCCATGCTCCAGTCGGTTGGTCTGGCGGTTCTCACTCTGGCCGGAATCATCACCGTCACGGACATCCTGCTGCTTCAGGTGGCGCAGGGCATCATCAACGCCTTCGACACTCCGGCGCGTCAGGCGTTCGTCGTCGAGATGGTGAACGACCGCGCCGATCTTCCCAACGCCATTGCCCTCAACTCTTCGATGGTGAACGCCAGCCGCATCATCGGGCCCTCGATCGGCGGCGTGCTCATCGCCGCGTTCGGCGAAGGGTGGTGCTTCGCGCTGGACGCAGTGTCATACCTGGCGGTGCTGGCGTCGTTGATGGCGATGCGCGTCGAAGAGCGCCCACTTCCTTCGCGCGATACACGAGTCCTCGCCGAGCTCATGGTGGGCGTTCGCTACGTCAGTCGCTTCCCGCCGACTCGGTATGCGTTGCTGTTGCTCGCGCTGGTGGCGACGATGGGAATGCCGTACACCGTGCTGATGCCGGCGATCGCGTCGGAAGTTCTTCACGGCGGCGCCCACACCCTGGGTTATCTCATGACGGCGTCGGGTGTCGGCGCTCTGGCGGGAGCGTTTTACCTGGCGTCGCGGCGCTCGGTGCTTGGACTCGGCCGGGCGATGGTGATCTCGACCACGACCTTCGGCGTGGCGCTGGTGGTTTTTTCTTTTTCGCGCGTGCTCTGGCTTTCGCTCGTCATTCTGCCGTTCGTCGGCGGCGGCATGATGGTGGAGATGGCGTCCACCAACACGATTCTTCAGACCATCGTGGAAGACGACATGCGCGGGCGAGTGATGGCCTTTTACACGATGGCCTTTCTCGGCACCGCCCCGTTGGGGAGCCTGCTGGCGGGATTCGTGGCCGATCACATCGGCCCAATGCGGACCATCACAGCGGGAGGCGTCGCCTGCGTCATCGCCGGAATCGGCTTCGCCATGCGACTGCCGAAGCTCAGGGCGCATGTTCGCCCCATCTACATCGAGCGCGGCATACTCGCCGCCGCGGAGATCGAAGCCGGATCGAAGTCGCTCTGATGATTGTAGATTATCCCTGCACTCGTCCTGACACTTCGTTCGCGAGGACCGCTTGATTCAGGCCCAGGCCACGCCCGCTCCGGCTGCTCCCAATGCCCCCGTTTTGGCGGTGGCCCCGAAGGCCACGCCAAGCGCGAGCGCGATTTACGAAGGATTCAAGGCGCAACGAAGCGTGCTCACCGACCAGCTGAACCAGCTCGAGCACACCAGACAAGAAATCTCCAACCAGCTCGAGGATATGTCCCCCGCCGATGCACAGCGGCCGGGGCTGGAAGCCAGGATGAAGGACGTCGACGCTCGAATCTCCAGCGTCGATCAGATGCTCGCCGGCAACTCGGCGCAGCTCGCGCAGGCGGCAGCGGTTCCCGGCGCCGTCGTCGAGGTCCCACCCCAACTCCCGAGCGGTCCACCCGAAGACGTGTATGTGCTCGGAGGACTTTTCATGGTGGTGGTGCTGCTACCGCTTTCGGTCGCCTTTGCCCGGCGCATCTGGCGGCGCAGCGCAGCCGTAGTGACTTCGCTGCCCCGGGAAATCAGCGAGAGGTTGCAGCGCCTGGAGCAGTCCACCGAAGCGACGGCGCTGGAGGTCGAGCGCATTGGCGAAGGTCAGAGGTTCCTTACGCGTCTCTTGACCGAAGGCGAACGAGCACGGGCGCTCGGTGGTGGCGCCGGGCAGCCGATCGAGCGTCAGCCGTCGAGCACACGGGATCGACTGCCCTGACGGTCAGCCCAGCGGAATGCGCGATTTGTTCTGGGTGAGCCACCGATCGAAAGTCTGTAGCTCGGGATTCAAGCTCTTGGTCTCGCTGATGCTACGGGCGTCGCAGCAGTCCTGCTCGAACTCGCTGTTGAACTGAAACATGTTGCCCAGATCATCGGCTCCGGGAAATCCGAACCCACGGAATACCTCCGGCGTGACGGCGTTGTACTTCACTTCCTGTCCGAGCGCCTTGGTCAGCGATTTCGCCATCTGGGCACCGCTGAGATGTCCTCCGGCAATGCCCAGCGTTTTGCCGATCATCTCGTCACCCTTCTCGAAGATCGCGTAAGCCGCCTTTCCGATGTCTTCGGCGGCGATGCTCGCCAGCTTCTTTGTGCCCATCGGCAGAGTGATCGCTAGCTTGCCGTCGGCGCCCTTCTTGGGACCCATGCCGAAGTAGATGAAGTTGTCCCAGTAGAAGGAAGTGAGCAGGAAGGTTGTGGGAACGCCGAGCTCGGTGAAGATGTCGTTCGCTTCACCCTTGGCGTCCGAGTGGGGCACTTTGTATTTCCCCAATAGTGTCGGCATGCGGTTGTCGGTCAGCGGGATGGATTTCCGCGTGTCCTCCAGGGTCGACCAGATCACGTGATGGACGCCCGCGTCCTTGGCGGCCGTGGCCATGTTTCGCGCCTGGGACAGCTCTTTTTCCGGCTTGAAGTGCGCCCAGAAGAAGGTGACGCAGAATGCGCCGTGGGCGCCGGTGAAGGCCTTTTTCAGGCTCTTCGCATCGTCGACGTCGGCGGCGACCACTTCGGCGCCGGCGTCCGCCAGCGCCCTGGCCTTGTCGGACTTGGGATCTCTGGTGATGGCGCGGGCGGCGAACCCGCCGGTTTTGTCCTTGAGGATGGCGCGGACGAGGCCGCCGCCCTGGGCGCCGGTAGCGCCCACTACGGCAATGATTTTTTTCTCGACTTTATCGGCCACGGCGAAGCTCCTGTTCGGGTTGCTGGATCAAGTCGACTGGCTCGGTCACCATATCGCGTCAGCGGCGGAATTGCGCAAGAGCATCGAGATGAACCCGTCGGGCTTTACCAATTCCCCTGCTCACCCATCACTTCGATGGCGCGCATCAGCCGGTCGGATGCGTGCCGCCAGTTGGTCTGGACCGCGCGCTGGGCGACGGGGGAGTTGCCGGTGCGGATTGCCTCGACGATGGCGTCGTGCTCGGTGCCGGCCGTCGGCACCGTGTCGAGGAGAAGGGCGATGTACATTCGGATGTAGCGCTCTGCCTGCGGCTTCACCGCGTCGTGGAGTGAGCGCAGCCGGGGGCCGGCTCCGGCTTCGACGTAGCGCCGGTGGAAGCGCTCATCGAGCTCGTAAAGCTTCCCCGGCTGGGCGCCCTTGGCGGAGGCAGCGCGCCGGAACTCGGCGTTGAACAGCTCGAGATCCTTTGCCAGCTTCTCGCGGGCTTCCTCGCTCAGGCGCGCGGCACTGCGGGCGGCCAGGCCCTCCAGCTCGCCGACGATCTCCAGCAGCTCTCCGACATCTTCTTTGGTCAGCGGCGCGACCGTCATGCGGGCCTGGTGGGTGGCCGACGCGGTGACGTAGCCTTCGCGCTCCAGACGCTGGAAGGCCGCGCGGACCGGCGTGCGGCTGACGCCGAAGCGTTCTGCGACTTCCGTCTCGACGATGCGGGCGCCCGGCGCCAGCTGGCCGCGAACGATCAGATTGCGGAGCGAATCGTAGAGCTTGTTGGCCCTCTCCGTCGCGCCCGCGGCGCGGCGACCGCCTCTTCGTGGGCGTGGACTCTTGGCAGCTCGTCTGGGCACAGTGCCGCCAATATAACGCTCCGCGCCACCGCCAATTGCTCCCCGTTCTTGCGCCTCCTTCCGCCGCGGATTAATCTTTGCTCCGGTTTGTATACAAATTAGCATCCAATTGGAGGGAAGATGTCATTGTTCGTGAGGAAGGACATCCGCGTGCTGCTCGCCGAGGCCGGCGCCGGCACGCTCCGCCGCGAGCTCGGGCCCGTCGCGCTCGTCACCCTGGGAATCGGAGCCGTCATCGGAGCCGGAATCTTCGTCCTGAGCGGCGAGGTCGCCTCCCAGCACGCCGGGCCAGCGCTCACGCTCTCCATGGTCATGGCCGGCGTCGCCTGCGTCTTCGCCGGACTCTGCTACGCCGAGCTGGCCAGCATGATCCCCGTCGCCGGCAGCGCCTACACCTACGCCTATGCCACCCTCGGCGAGCTCGTCGCCTGGATCATCGGCTGGGATCTCGTCCTCGAGTACTCGCTCAGCTCCTCCACCGTCGCCGTCGGATGGTCGGGCTACGCCGTCACCCTGCTCAACGAGATGGGAATCAGCTTTCCGGCCCGGCTCACCGGCGCGCCCGGCACCCACATCTGCCTGCCCGATGGAACACACGTCATCGGATTGTTCAATCTGCCCGCGATGCTGGTCTGCCTGGCCCTGACCGCGCTGCTCGTGGTCGGAATCCGCGAGTCGGCGCGGTTCAACACCACCATCGTCATCATCAAGGTCGCGGTACTGACGCTCTTCGTGGCGATGGGAGTCCGCTACATGAACACCGCCAACCTCCACCCCTTCATCCCACCCAACACCGGGACCTTCGGATCTTTTGGCTGGAGCGGAATCCTGCGCGGGGCGGGGATGATCTTCTTCGCCTACATCGGGTTCGATGCTGTCTCGACGGCGTCGCAGGAGGCGAGAAACCCCGGTCGAGACATACCGATCGGGATTCTGGTCTCTCTGGCCATCTGCACGATCATCTACATCGCGGTCGGCGTCGTCATGACGGGACTGGTGCCGTACCAGAAGCTAAACGTCGCGTCGCCACTGGCCCTGGCAGTGGAGTCGACGGGAGTGAAATGGCTCCCGCCCATCGTCAATGTCGGCGCCATCTGCGGGATCTCCAGCGTGATTCTGGTGAACATGCTGGCGCAGTCGCGGATCTTCTACTCGATGAGCAAGGACGGCCTCCTGCCGCCGCTGTTCTCGAAGCTCCATCCCCGCTACCGCACTCCGCACATAACCACGGCCATTACGGGGATCATCATCGCCATTGCGTCGGGCCTCTTCCCGATCAGCGTGCTCGGCCAGCTGGTGAGCATGGGAACGCTGCTCGCCTTCGCCATCGTCTGCACCGGCGTGATAGTGCTCCGTCGCATCGAGCCGAATACGCCGCGGCCATTTCTGACGCCTGGAATGCCCTGGGTGCCGGTGATTGGAACGTTGATCTGCCTTTATCTGATGTCCGGCCTGCCGTTGCCGACGTGGATCAGGCTCTTCGTCTGGCTCGCCGTCGGCCTCGCCATCTACTTCGGCTATGGACGCTTCCGCGCCGCGTCGCTGCGCACGGATACAGCCGTTGATGCCGCCGCTTAGCGCCGGATTTTCCGGAGATGCGCGGGCGTCACCAGTCGCTCGATAATCGCCAGCAATCCATCGACGGCGAGGGCCAGAGCCGCGGCCGGAAGCGCGCCCGACAGGATCATCCTCGTGTCGGCCAGCGCCAGCCCGGCGACGATCGGCTCGCCCAGGCCGCCGGCTCCGATGAATGCAGCCAGAGTCGCGGCACCGACGGTGATGACGGCGGCAGTGCGAATGCCCGCCATGATCACCGGCGCGGCGAGAGGAAGCCGCACCCACATCAGTCGCTGACGCGGTGTAGTCCCCAACGCCTCTGCCGCGGCGACGGCGTCCGGATCGGCGTCCCGCACGCCGGTGAAGGTCCCGCGTGCTATCGGATAGAGCGCATACAACCACAACGCCACGACCGCCGGCGTAAAGCCGACGCCAAGGAGCGGGATCATGAACGCCAGCAGCGCAATGCTGGGAATCGTTTCCAGAACTCCGAGCGCCCCGATGGTCGGCTCGGCGATCCGCCGCGATCTTTCCAGCGCGAGTCCCAAGGGCACCGCGACGATGATGGCTGCCAGGAGCGCGACCGCGACGAGGACCAGATGTCGCGCGATCAACGCCGCGAGCGAGGCCCGACGCTCCCACAAGTACCCGAAGAATCCGTTTCCGGCAGCCGAGCTCGGTCTCGCAGCCGTCGGCGCCGAGCCCAGCAATCCCAGCGCCTCGAGCTCGTCGTGCGCGACGCGGCCAACGTCTTCGCGATCGACTTCCACGCGTCGATTGAGCCGACGCATCGTCAGCTCGTCCAGGCGTCCACTGAGCAATGTGAGGGTCGCCAGCGCGCCGGGCTGCTGCTGATCCAGCCTGCCCGAGACAAGTGCAGCCGCCTCGTACGGAGGAAAGAAATGCCGGTCGTCGACGAGCGTCACCAGATCGTAGCGGGCCAATAGTCCGTCGGTTGAATAGCCGTCGATGACGTCCACCGCGCCCGATGCCAGCGCCTGATATTTCACCGCCGGCGCCAGTGGCTTCACCGCTCGCGGTCGAAGCCCATAGACCCGCGCGAGCCCCACGAGCCCGTCGCTCCGCCCGATGAAGTCGGCAGTGAAGCCAGCCGTCAAATTCCCGCTCTCCCGCGCCAGGTCGCTCAGGGTACGCAGGTGATAGCGCTCGGCGGTCGCGCGCCTGACGGCGATGGCGTAGGTGTTCTGGAATCCGAGAGGAGGCAGCCAGCGGGTGTGATACTGCTCGTTGAACCGCTTGGCGACGTGCGCGAACACTGCGCGCGGATCGGCCAGAGTCGAATCCGGAAGTGTGTCGTGAAGGATGGCGATCAATCCGGTGCCCGTGTACTCCGGATAAACGTCGATCGCACCCGCTCTCAGCGCGCCGAACGCAATCTCCGTCGCACCCAGGCCCGGTCGTCGATCGACAATCAGGCCTCGAGACTCCAGCAGCTGCGCGAACATCTCTGCCAGCAGGTACGATTCTCCGAAGGGCTTGGACGCCACGACGATCGGGCGGCTCGTCTGCGCACCAATCGCGCTGGCCGCCACGATGTAAACCCCGATGGCTGCGAGCAGACCACGGTAGCATCTGGACAATCGCATCAGCGAAGCGCCTCGAGACCCGCGCGCGCTTTCTCGATGAGCCGCGCTACGTAGTCCGTCGCCGGAGCGCTCACTAGATCGCTCATCGCGCCGCGCTGCTCTATTCTCCCGCGTCTCATTACGATCACTTCGTCGGCGAGACGCCCGGCTTCCGCGAGGTCGTGCGTCACCAGGAGCGTCGTGACAGCCAGCTCGCCGCGCAGGTTGCTGAAGGCTTCCTGGAGATCCGACCGCGAGATCGCGTCGAGCGCGCCGAAGGGCTCGTCCAGCAGGATGACGTCGGGCTGCGCGGCGATGCTTCGGGCCAGCGCTACCCGCTGGCGCTGCCCGCCAGACAGCTCGTGCGGAAGACGGGAGCCGAATTGTGCGGGCGGCAGGCCCACCAGCTCCAGTGCCCGCCGAGCTGCCTCTCCGGCGTCTGGCATCTGGAGCAGCGTCGGCACCAGTGCGACGTTCCGCACCACCTGCCAGTGTGGAAGCAGCCCTCCGTGCTGCTGCACGTAGCCGATCCGGCGGCGCAGCAGCACTGCTGATTGCGTGCGCACGTCGAGCTCTCCGACGAAGACCTGGCCGCGCTCGGGCTCGACCAAGCGGTTGAAGCAGCGCAGCAGAGTCGTCTTTCCGGATCCACTCTCGCCGACGATGGCGGTCGCCCGTCCCG
>DASXGU010000155.1:0-8382 GCA_036488915.1 Gemmatimonadaceae bacterium
CTGCTCGGCAAGACCAACCTGAGCGAGTGGGCGAATTTCCGCTCCTCGCACTCGACGAGCGGATGGAGCGGAAGGGGCGGCCAGGCGAAGAACCCCTACGTGCTGGACAGGAATCCTTGCGGCTCGAGCTCAGGGTCGGGCGGAGCGGTTTCGGCGAACCTCTGCGCGCTCGCCGTCGGGACCGAGACCGACGGCTCGATCGTCTGCCCGTCGTCGGCAAATGGAATCGTCGGAATCAAGCCGACGCTCGGCCTGGTGAGCAGGGCGGGAATCATTCCGATCGCCCACAGTCAGGACACCGGCGGCCCGATGGCGAGGACGGTGCGCGACGCCGCGACGATGCTCAACGTTCTGGCGGGAATCGACCCGCGTGACCCGGCGACCGCCGGAAGCAATTCGCGGGTGGAGGCCGATTACACCCAATTCCTCGACGCCAACGGATTGCGCGGTGCCAGAATCGGTGTCGCGCGCGCCAAGTTCTCCGGCTATAGCGATGTCACCGACCGGCTGTTCAACGACGCCATCGCCACGATGAAGGCGCAGGGCGCGATCATCGTCGATCCCGCGGATATCGACACCGCCGGCAAGTTCGACGACAGCGAGTTCGACGTTCTCCTCTACGAGTTCAAGAACGATCTCAACGCCTATCTGGCATCACTCGGCCCGCGCGCGCCAGTAAAGACCCTCGCCGACATCATCGCCTTCAACGAGGCGCACAAGGATCAGGAGATGCCGTGGTTCGGCCAGGAGACGATGATTCAGGCGCAGGCGAAGGGACCGCTCACCGAGAAAAAGTACATCGACGCGCTGGCGAAGAACCTCCAGCAGTCCCGCGCCGAGGGTATCGATGCCACGATGAACAAGTACCAGCTCGACGCGCTGATCGCTGAGACGGGCGGGCCGGCGTGGCCGACCGACCTGTTGAACGGCGACCATTTCGGCGGCGGGAGCTCGACTCCCGCGGCCGTCGCCGGCTACCCGAACATCAACGTGCCTGCAGGCTTTACCCACGAGCTGCCTGTCGGCATTTCGTTCTTCGGCCGCGCGTACAGCGAGCCGACCCTCATCAAGCTGGCGTACGCCTACGAGCAGGCGACGCGCCACAGGAAGGCGCCGAGGTTTATTCCGACGCTCGGGACGTAGCGCTATTGATTGGTCTGTCGCAGCGAGTTCTGGAAATCCGCGAGCGACGCCGCGAAATGCACCCGCCCGCGCGCCCCATTGATCGACAGCGTCGCGTTTGGCAGGAGCGCCGAGACACCCGCGCACACCGAGTAGGTTCCGCGGGATTGATCGGCGAGACCGACCGTGATGGCGGCGGCGATGTTGGTGCGGGTCCAGGTCTTCCGGGAAATGTCGAACACGAGGGTGGTGTCCACCGACTGGCCGATGCCGATCACAGTGTTGCTGGCCGATGAGCTGCCGGTTCCGGTGCCCGCGGTCGCCGAGATTTGAATGCCGTTTCCGTTGGGGCATCCGGCGTTGTTGCCACCGGCCGAGTCGGATTGCACTGGCAAGGTGGGCCGACGCGAAGTGATCTGCGCGCCAGCGGCCTGACTCCCCACCGTCAGGAGTAACGCGAGCAAGATTCGGTGACGCGTCATGGAACTGGAGGCCTGATGTTCGGAGCGCCGGCCGCGGCGCTGCCTCCAAGAAATGCGCATCCCGCCGCCCCGTCGGAAGAGACTGCGTTTGCGGGGCGATTTCGTGCCGCCGCGTTGGCCCCGACGCCAAGCTGTTCCGCGAGACACTCGGCGTTCACGCGGCCGACCAACTCCACTGCGACGTAGACATTTCTATAGGTGGTGCCCGCAACGACCGGCGACGGGAGATTGTCACGCTGCACCACTCTCACTGTGTCCCCGCCCCAGCAAAGCCGGATTCGCACGTTCGGCTGCCTCGCGAAGGTCACCTGGTCGGCGTGAACTCCGACGAGGAGCATCACGTCAGCGGCCCCGTTGCGCGCGCCACCCACCCCGAACGAAGCGGAGTCAGCCCTTGCCCGGGAGGCGGTGTCGGGCGCGCCACGAAGGGAATCGCCGGGGCCAAGGTGCGCACCGGCGCTCGCATCATTGGAAAGGAGCGCGGCGCACGTCTGGCGACCGGTGTCCCCCGTCGTTTGCGCGCCCGCTTCACTTGAAATGCAGATGCACACCGCCCCAAACGCCAGCGCAGCGTACGATTTTAACATTCGCGTTCCGTCGCTCGATGATTCCACGAGGGTGGAGTTCAACATCCGTGCCCCGCGTGTGAAGGGCGAGGTTTTTGCAAATGCGTCCGATCAGCCGATGAAGAGTCGGCTCGCTTGCAGTGATGCGTGGCGAAAACCCCCGTCGTCGCTCCTTCTCCGAGGAATCGAGCATGCGCAACAGAACGCAGAAGTTTCTCACATCGATCATCGCGGCCTGCGCACTGGCTCCGACGATCGTCGGCGCACAGGTGCGCACGAACACGGCAGCACGCGCTGCCGGCTCCGGCCAACCGTGGCAATGCACGCCCAGCGATTCATCGCGCGCCTTCAACAGAGCGCTGCGCGTCGACAGTCTCGCACGACAGCGGGCGTCGGGTGGCAGTGTTCCTGGCGCAACCGTAACCGGTGGAACGGGTCGCTCCCACGAGTTTCCGGAGTACGATGTCGTGCTCGACATCCCGAACCTCTGCGTCAATCGGGTATTTCTCAAGGTCGACAGCCTCACGGCCAAGCTGAATCTCACCGCGCAGATCGCGAATCTGGTTCGGGTCGACGCCGGCGCCGACGTTCTGATCGGCAACGTCGACCTGACCATTCAGGGAGTTCGCGCGCAGGCGCTGCTGCTCGTCGATCTCGATGACGTCGTCTACATCGTGGATCAGACGCTGACTTTCATCGACAATCACCCGGAAGTGGTGCAGCAGCTTGGCAGCACCCTCCAGAACACCGTCGGCGCCGTCGGGGGCCTGGTCAATCGACTGCTCCTGGGGACCGTCACCAATTCGCTCGGCCAGACGGTCCAACGGCTGATAGATCCGGGCAGCGGATCTATCATCGAGAAGGCAGTTGCCGCCGCCGGGCAGCAGGGGGTGGAGAAAGTCGTCGGCAACATCACCCAGCTTCCGGTGCTCAGTCAGGCAACCGATGCGTCGGGCAACATCGTCAAGCGAGCGAAAGACGCCGCCACCAACGCGATCGTGCAGTACACGCTCAGCAAAGCCGGCAAGCTGCTCGCCTCGAGCATCGTGCAGGCCGCGACCCGCTAGCCCACCAAGGAGACTACGAAGATGCGCGCTCAAACTTTGATCGCCGGACTGGGCTTCTGCTTCGCCGCCGCGACGACACTTTCCGCACAGCAGCCCACCAATTCACAACCCGCACCCCAGCGAACCTACACCGCCACGACCTCACTCACGCCAAATCGTGATGTCATTCTCGAAATTCCCGAGCTGTCGGTCGATTCTATCGGACTTACAGTCTCCGACGTGAAGGCCCACGTCGCGCTCGACGCCAATGCGATGAACCTGGTCCAGCTGACGGCCGGGGTCGATGTCGGAATCAAGAAGGTCCAGCTGGGCATCGTCGGCGTTCTCGCCGAAGCCTACCTGTACGTCGATCTCGACAACGTCGCCAAGATCGTGAACCGGGTAGTGCAGACCCTCGACCGGAATCCTCAGATTTTGATTCAGGTTCTCAAGACGGTGGATACGGGAGTTAACGCGATCACCGGGCAGCAGCCGCCGAAATAGCGGGAAGCGAAAAAGGAAATGGCGAACCAATCAGGCGGGAGGCACTGGTGCCTCCCGCCTGATCAGTTCGCCGTTCGCTTTGCCGCTTCCGTCTCTTCGAGTATCGCGTCCGCCACAAAGTACCCCTCCCCAGCGCGCACGGACGCCGCGACCTCCCGCCGAGTCTGATCGACCTCCTCCTCCCTCGCGTCCAGCATGTTCCGGTTGCCGCGGAAACGCCTACCCGCCTCAACGCAGAACAGATCGCACAGCCCGATCTCTCGCCTGCATTGCTCGGCGCCGTGCTCGTCGATGAGGCTCTGGGTGCGGGCGATCACGCACGCCGTCGCGAATAGATCGATCGCCATGTTGGCAAGGCGCTCGAGCACCAGCTGGCGGTCGACGATCTTCTCGCGATGCCGAACTATGGCGCGATCGGTTCCCGCGCCCAGCTCGGCGACGTGCTTCTCGAAGTACTCCTTGTGCTTCTCCAGGCTCTCGTGGAGCTCGATGTCCAGCGTCGATGTCTGGCCGAGCCGCAACTTCACCCGCGACGTCGCGTAGCCGCCGAGTAGACCCAGATTGCGCAGCGGCCGACGGAGCGCCGAGCCGATCTCCTTGAGCGCCTGCGCGGGCGCCTGCACTCCGTTGAGCGCGATGAACAGCCGCAGAACTTCGTTGGCACCCTCGAAGATCCGATTGATTCGCGCGTCGCGCAGGTTTCGCTCGTACGGATACGGCTTGACGTAGCCGCGACCGCCTGCCAGCTGGACCATGTCGTCGGCGGCGCGCCACACCATTTCGCTGGCGAAGACCTTGGCGCACGCTGCCTCGAGGGAGAAATCCGCCTCGCCGCGATCGACCAGCGACGCCAGAATCCCGAGCATCGAATCGGAGGCGTAGATCTCGCTCGCCATTCGCGCCAGCTTGCGCTGCGTGATCTCGTAGTCGTCGAGCGGATGCCCGAACTGGATTCGCTGCTCTCCATACGCCGTCATCTCGTTGAGGGTGCGCTTCGTGCCGCCGGTGCAGCCGGCAGCCAGCGTGAGCCGGCCGGCGTTGAGCACGTGCACGGCTACGCCGAATCCGCGGCCGACGGCGCCCAGCAAATGGTCAGCGGGGACCTGAAGCCCCTCGTAGCTGAGCTCGGCCTGGGTCGATCCGCGAATTCCGAGCTTGTGGACGGTGCCCACGACCTTGAAGCCCGGCATGTCGGGGCGAATCAGAAATGCCGTCATCCGGTGAACGCTCTCGCCGCGCCGCCGCACAGATGCCTGGGCGAAGGTTGCGATCACTCCGGCGCGATGGCCGTTGCCGATCCAGATCTTGCGGCCATTCAGTCGCCAGTGCGACCCGTCGTTGCTCAGCGTCGCCGTCGTCTTGATGTTCTGAGCGTCCGATCCGGTTTCGGGCTCGGTCAGCGCGTACGCGGCGAGAAAATCTCCGCGGGCCAGTGGCGGCAGATAACGCTCCTTCTGCTCTTCGTTGCCGTGCAGCACGATCGCTTTCGATCCGAGCCCGCAATGCACACCCACCAGCACGGCCAGCGATGCGTCGATCGACGACAGTGCCTCGAACACCCGCGCGTAAGCCGCCGACGAAAGCTCCAGCCCGCCGTACTTTCTCGGGATCGTCAGCCCCAGCATCCCGGCCTCGGCGAACGCCCTGATAACGTTCTCCGGAATCGTCTCCTCTTCGTCGAACTTCGCCGAATCGATGAGACTGCCCTGCATCTCGCGCAGACTGCGGATCAGCCGGCGTACGGTGCGCGCTTCGTCGGCATTCCGCTCGTCGAGCGGCCTCGGATACGGGAACAGAAGTGAGTCGAGCACGACACCCGCGAAGATCCCGCGGGTGAACGAGGATTGCTGGTCAGCCACTCAGTCAGCCTTCCGATGGTTGAAAATCGGGATCACGCCGGCGCGGGCGCCGCATCGCGCTCGCGAAGCCAGCGCCAGTGAATGAAGAACAGCACGGCAGCCACGACTATCATCAGCAGGTTCCCGACCAGGGACCGGATGGCGTTGAATTTGGCGTTGCCTATCAGCTGATCGCGTTCGGCGTCGTAAAGCTTGCGCAGATCGGCATCGCTGGTCGAGTCACCGGCCGCGCGGGCCGGCCCATTGAGTCCGGGCCGCACTTCAGCGCGCCGCGCCTCCAGCTTGTACAGGTCGAAGCTGGTGAGCGGCCGGCCCATCCTGCCCATTCCCCCACCTTCGGCGTGGATTGGGTCGCTGAGGTCGAACGCCGAATCCACAACAGCCTTGATACCGATCAGCATCGTGATCACGGTGATGAAGCAGACCGCGTAGCCGTATGCCTGTGCGATGCGACTGTTGACCCGATCCATCGGATGCTCCTTTCAGACGGTGGTAATCGCCGCGGACCGGGCGGCGTTTTCCAGCTGCTCCGACAGCGCGCCGGCGTCGGTCACCGGCTTGTCACAGGTGTAGCCGCGACACACGTACGCCGTCGCCTTGCCCTCGATCAACGGCCGATCATCGAGCAGATGAATCGTTGTCCCTGTCGATCCGCCGGCCAGCACCAGCGCTGGAACGTAGCGCTCGGCGACTACCCGCTCCAGTGCCCTGAAGTCGGGGCGTACAGCATCGCCGACGAGCGCTACCTCGATGGCGCCGTTGACCTCCATGTCGGCGCAGCCGAGCAGGTGACCGAACGCCGTGGGGAAGCGCGACATCGGCTCGGCGAGGGTCTCCAGCGCGAATACCGCGCGGCGCCGGTACTCGCTGTCCCCCTGGAGCTCCGCGAGGAGGAGGAGCAGCTCGATGGCAAGCGATGTCCCCGATGGCGTGGCGTTGTCGGTGGCGTCGCGCGGGCGCGTGACCAGCTGCTCCGAATCGACGGCGGTATCGAAAAACGCGCCGACCTCGTCACTCCAGAATCCCGCGATCATCGCATCTGCGATTTCCCGGGCACGCTCCACCCATTGCTCGTCGAATGTCAGCTCGTACACGGCGAGGAATCCGAGCGCCACCGCCGCGTGATCCTCGAGGAATCCGCTGATGTGAGTCTCGCCGTCCTTGTGGATACGCGACACCCGCCCGTGGCGTACCATTTCGCGCGCGAGAAACTCGGCGTTGCGAATGGCCAGAATGGTAAAATCATCCCGTGCGAAGGCGCGCGCGGCGGCGACGACGCCGCGCAACATCAGGCCGTTCCACGACGCCAGGATCTTGTCGTCGCGTCCCGGCCAGACGCGTTTGGCGCGCGCGTCGTAGAGAATCCTGCGCGACCGAGCCAGTGCGGCATCGAGTGCCTTCTCGGCCACGCCCAGCGTTCGAGCGACGGCGGGTTTGTCGGCGGGCACATTCAGGATGTTCCTGCCCTCGAAGTTGCCGCCGCGCGTGACTCCATAGTATGTCTTGAATGCGCGTGCATCGTCGCCGAGCAGGGAATCGATCTCATCTTCGTCCCAGAGATAGAACTTTCCCTCGTGCCCTTCGCTGTCGGCGTCGAGCGAGGAATAGAAGCCGCCTTCGGCCGACGTCATCTCACGGCCCACCCACTCGACGCTCTCCACCGTGACCCGCCCGACCTCGTCGTCCTTCGTTGCCTGCCAGATGTGAGTGCCGAGCCGAATCAGCAGCGCGGCATCGTAGGTCATTTTTTCGAAATGGGGCACCAGCCATTGCGCGTCGACCGAATAGCGCGCGAATCCACCGCCGATGTGATCGTAAATCCCTCCACGCGCCATTTTGCGGAAAGAATTCACCACGATGTCGAGCGCGTCGGTCGTCCCCGTGCGCTGGGAGTAGCGGAGCAGGAAATCCAGCGCCATGGTCGACGGAAACTTGGGGGCATTCCCGAAGCCACCGTGGGTCTCGTCGTAGCGCTCGGCGATGTTGCGATAGGCGACCTCGAGCATGTCCCGATTGAGCCGCCCCGCGCTCCTCGCCGGCGCACGATTGCCGTCGTAGATCGCCTGCAGCTGTTCGGCCGTCTGCGCGACTTCTTCACGACGTCGCAGGTAAGCGTCGCTCACTGCCTCGAGAACTTTGCGGAACGACGGCAGGCCGTGGCGATCGTCGGGTGGGAAATATGTCCCCCCGTAAAACGGTCGGCCGTCGGGCAGCAAAAACATCGTCATCGGCCAGCCGCCGTGACCGGTCATTGCCTGTACCGCTTGCATGTAAATTCCATCGACGTCGGGCCGCTCCTCGCGATCGACCTTGATGTTGACGAAGTGCTCGTTCATCAGGGCGGCCGTCTCCGCGTCCTCGAAGGACTCGTGAGCCATGACGTGACACCAGTGGCAGGCGGAGTAGCCGACGCTCAAGAGAATCGGCTTGTCCTCAGCGCGGGACTTCTCCAACGCCTCCGGACCCCATGGATACCACTCGACCGGATTGTCTGCGTGCTGGCGAAGGTATGGGCTGGTTTCCCGGGCGAGACGATTGGGCACGATCAGGGGGCTGAGACGCTTTTCCTACGAGACTCCGGCGGCCGCCGTCGTCCCTCGCCGATTTGGTGCGGCGACTATAATCAACCTAAATGATCTATCTTCTGATCGCATTCGGCGGGGCAGTGGGGTCGGTGCTCCGCTATATCGTGGGTCGGGTCATCCAGGGAACGAGCGCCAGCGGATTTCCGGTCGGAACGATGGTGGTCAACGTTTCCGGGTGCTTCCTCATAGGGATTCTGCTCAGACACTTCCTGAACATG
>DASXGU010000175.1:0-8231 GCA_036488915.1 Gemmatimonadaceae bacterium
GGAAGGAACGGAGCGCGACTGGAGCCTGGCGACGACGGCGTTCTCCGGCGAGAACGGCCGGGTCAAGAAAATCCACACCGTTCGCCTGGAGCGGAAAGTCACCGCCAATGGCCGCGACGAATTCGCACCGATAGCCGGGACCGAGCGCGAGATCGAAGCCGAGCTGGTGCTGCTGGCGATGGGATTCACCGGCCCTGTGCGGAGCAGGCTGCTCGCCGACCTCGGCGTCGCGCTCGACGGTCGCGGAAACATCTCGACCGACGAATCACACGCGACGACGGTCCCCGGCGTTTTTGCCGCCGGCGACGCCCGACGCGGAGCCTCGCTGATCGTGTGGGCGATCAGAGAAGGGAGAGATGCCGCGCAGGGGATCCACGACTGGCTCGGAGCGGTGCGATAGACTGGTTGAATCGCGGTTCACGCTCGTTCAGCCTGCCGGCTCGGTCAGCTTAACCAGCGAATTGACCTTTGGATTCACGAGGGTCTGCAACTTTCCTCTCGGCCACCGAACCACGACGCTGTCGACCTGCTGCGCGTCGCCCAACCCGAAATGCACCACCTTGCTCGACTGCGCCAGATATCCGCCAGCCGGATCGACCTGGCGAACAAGCTGATTCCCGCCAATCCACAATCTGACCAGTGCGCCGATCGCGTCCCGATTGCTGGTGGTTCCCGTCAGGCGAAATTCGATGTAGTTGCGCCGGGGAAAGCGATTGGCGAAGAAATAGGGCTTGTCGTTGAAGTTGTTGACGACAATCTCGAGCCTGCCGTCGCCGTCGAAATCGGCCACCGCTGCGCTGCGACTGCTCCGCGCCGCCGGCTTGCCGGCAATCGGGGTCGGCTGATTCGTGCCGCCCGTCGGCGACTCGACGCCGAGCTGCGCCGCTTCGTCGGTGAAAGTCCCGTTGCCCCGATTCATCATGAGTGAGTTGGGCCAGTAGTAGAACGGGTAGCCCATCCCCGCTGTGATGAACGCGTCCTCGTGCCCGTCGTTGTCGAAGTCGCCGGTGGCGATCCCCCACGGCCAGAAGGTTTCCAGCCCGGCGGCGACCGCTCCCTCCTCGAATTTTCCATTCCCCAGATTTCGGTAGAGGGCGTTTCCAAACAGGTAGTCGCTGTAATTCTGACCGTTCATGGCGAAAGCGCGCTTCTGCTCTATGACGAAGCGCGGATCGTTCTCGTTGACGGTCGGACCCGCGGGGGAATGGAAGCGCACATGCTCGACCTGTTTGGCGGTGTCGGCCGATGCGTGGCGCGCGTCGAGTCCCATCCACATGTCGGAGTGCATGTCGACCACGTAGAGATCGAGCCGGCCGTCGCCGTCGTAGTCGAAGACCTTCGCGCCGATAGCGCCGTGCGGAGTCGGGCCGAGGGTCTGCATGGTGACGTCGGTGAACGTGCCATCGCGGTTGTTGTGGTACAGCTGGCCTCGTCCGAACATGCTGGGGACGAAGAGGTCGAGGTAGCCGTCGTCGTCGTAATCGAATACCGCGACATCGCCGGCCCAGCCGCGGCCGCTCAGCCCGGCCTTGTCGGTGACGTCGGTGAAGGTACCGTTGCCATTGTTGTGGTAGAGGATATTCGACTCGATCGGACTGTTCATCAACGCCTCGAGACTGGCCTTGCCCTCGTAATTGTGATTGACCATGTCGAGGGTGTCGGTCGTCCAATGCGCGGTGTTGGTGACAAAAAGATCGAGCAGGCCGTCGTTGTCGTAGTCGAAGAACACCGCCGTCTGCGAGTGTCCGACGTGGCTCACACCGGCCTTGCTGGTGACATCCTCGAAGGTGCCGTCGCCACGATTGTGGAACAGGACGTTGCCACCGCGGGTGGTGGTGACGAACAGATCCTCGTACCCATCGTTGTCGTAGTCGGCGAACGTCGCCGCCACCGATACGCGCCCGTCCATCGCTACTCCCGCTTTGGCCGTCACATCCTCGAAGGTTCCGTCGCCCTTGTTGCGATAGAGGGCGTCGGGACCGTGCTGGTTCAGGAAATAGATGTCGTCGCGGCCATCGTTATCGAAGTCGCCGATGGCAAGTCCGGATCCGTGGTCATACAGATTGATTTTGAAGTGCTCGCCTTGCTCGTTGGACAGGTTGTGCATCTGGAAGTCGAGCCCCGCCTGCTGCGCGCGCTCCTCGAATCCCCGCCCTCGCTTCCCTCCGGCTCCGCGGCCGGCAAATGCGACGTATCCGACGAAGATCAGCGCAACGAGCACGGCAGCGCCGAGTACGATCGGGCCGGCGCCGAATCTGGATTTGCCGTTATCAGCCATCGCGCGGAAGTTCGGGTCCGACACAGGACGGGGCAAGGGCGTCGGAGAGGGCGCGCGCAAAGGAAATCTTTGCTTTTTCCCGTACACCGCCCTATGATAGCGCCGTGACCGCGACCCTCTTTACCGCGAACTATTACGTCTTCTACGGCTTCAGCCGCGGGGGTCCCGTTCGCGCGTAGTTAGCAGTCGCCACGTCGCCAACAGGCCCTCGCCAACGCGGGGGTTTTTTGTTTTTGGTCCTCGATCGCACTCAATCAGCAATCAGCAATTCAGTAACTCCACCGACAGCCAAACGGGTAATGAAAACAAAACCAGTAAGCCTCGGCACCCCGATATCCACCGGCGCTCACCCTGCTCGCCCCCTCATGCGCGTCTCTTTCCAGGGCGACCGCGGCGCGTACGCCGAGACGGCCATCGCCGATATCTGGCGTCATCCTGTGCAGCCGCTGCCGGCGCCCACCTTTGCCGCCGCTGTTCGCGCGGTGGTCACCGGCGACGCCGATGCATGCGTAATTCCCATCGAGAACTCGATTGTCGGAAGGGTTGAAGCCGGCTGGCAGGCTCTCGCCGCACACCCCGAGCTGCGTACGGTCAGCGAGGCTCTGGTGCCGATTCGACACTGCCTGCTTGCTCCCAGGGGCGCGACCATCGAAGAGCTGCGCACCGCCCACAGTCATCCGGTTGCACTCGCCCAGTGCAATCGCTTCTTCGAGCAGCATCCGTGGATCAGAGCGACGAAATCGTTCGACACCGCCGGCGCCGCCCGCGAAATCGCCGAGCGCGGCGACAAGACCTGCGCCGCCATTGCGGGCCGGGCCGCGGCGGATCGCTACGGCCTGACGGTTCTCGAGGAAGGAATCCAGGACACCCGTGACAATCACACCCATTTTGTGGCGCTGGTGACGCAGCGCTCGCGCCTGTGGCGACGCACCCACGCTATCCGCGGCGCGACGTCGGTCGAGAGCGACGAGCCGCGCCAAATCGCCGTCGCCACACGCGAGCTGCTGGAACAAATCGTCGAGCGCAACTGGCTAGAGACCGACGAGATCATCAGCGTCTGGTTCACGGTCACACCAGATCTCACGTCCGCTTTCCCCGCGCTCGCCGCCCGGGAGATGGGCTGGTCCGACATCCCGCTCCTTTGTGCCAGCGAGATCCCGGTTCCTGGCTCCATGCCGCGCTGCCTCCGGGTACTGGTCGAAATCGAGCCGCGAGCGCCCAGACCGGTCGAGACCCACATCTACCTTAGAGAGGCGGTCTCGCTGCGACCGGACCTTCATAACTCTGGCGATCACTCGACTGCAACCTGAAGGTGCCGGCTGCGGCGCCTCCACCCGAAGCCCACACAAGGCCTGGAGCTGACATTGCCAGCAACCCCTGACTCTTTTGCGTATGCTTAATGCATATGTTTTTTCTCACCGTCGACCCGACGAAGCCCCTGGCTTCGCCGGGCGTCGTCCTTTGCGCGTGAACGATCGGCAAGGCACTACCCGAACGACAACCCCACGAAATGAGAATTCCGACGGAGCCGATCGGCAGCATTCCCCGACCCCCCGAGCTCATCGAAGCGGTCACCGCCGGCAGCATCTCCGATCCCAATCTCGATCCACACTACGAGGCGGCGGTCAAGGACACCATCGAGCGCTTCGAGGAAACTGATTCGCCGATAATCACCGACGGCGAACAAAGGAAGTACCACAATTTCTGGACGTACTCCGTTCACGGGCTCACGAACACCGCGCCCGATGGATTCCGCATCCCGTTTTCGGCCGGCCACCTGCGCCGAATGCCCCGCCTCACGAGTGGCCCGTTCCGCTACAAGCGCTACGCTTACAGCTACCTCGAGGTCGCCCTCAAGTACGCACACCGCCCGCTCAAGCAGGCGGTCATTTCGCCGTCGGCGTTGAGTCTGATGTATCCCGCCGACGCGATTCCGGGTTACTCGCGCGACGAGTTCATCGAAGACCTCCTCGGCGAGCACGAAAAGGAAGTGCGCGGGTGCCTGGTGAAAGGCGCCGCCAAGGTCCAGATCGATTTTACCGAAGCACGGTTTGCCATGAAGGTCGATCCCACCGGCGAGCTGCTCAACGCCTTCATCGATCTGAACAATCTGGCGCTGGCTCGTTTTTCCGACGCCGAGCGGAAGCAGATCGGAGTTCACACGTGCCCGGGAGCCGACCGCGATTCCACCCACAGCGCCGATGTCGACTACGCGGAGTTTCTGCCCCTTCTGTTCCAGCTCAACGTCGGGTCGTTCTGCATCGCTCTGGCTGGCGAGCCGGACCGAACCAAGGTCCTGGAGATCATCAGGGACAACATCAGACCGGATCAGCGGATATTCGTTGGCGTCGTCTCCCCAATCGATCCGCATATCGACACTCCGCACGAGGTATGCAGCAGGGTCCTCGAGGCCTCGAAGTACATCCCGCTCGAGCAGTTCGGCACCACCGACGACTGCGGCTTCGCACCTTTCAGCGACGACCTTTCCACGAGCCGCGATACAGCCTTCGAGAAGATCCGGGCGCGCGTCGAAGGCACGGCGATGGCGACCGACATGATTGGACGAGGTTAGGTAGTGACGACAGACGACGAAGACAAGCTCCTTCAACAAGCCGCGCTGCAAGGCGCGGCCAGCATGGTCGCGGCCCGGCGCCGCGCTGAGAGCGAGCGCGATCGCGCCCGCGCGGAAGCCGAAGCCGCGCGCGCCGAGCTCGAGGCGCTCAACCGCGTCGGCACCGCGCTGGCATCGGAGCTGAGCGTCGACCGCATCGTGCAGACAGTCACCGATGCCGCCACCAAGCTCACCGGCGCACAGTTCGGCGCATTTTTCTACAACGTCCTCGACGCCGAAGGCGGGAAGCTTACCAACTACACGCTTTCCGGCGCGCCCCGCGAAGCCTTCGAGAAGTTTGGCCACCCGCGGCCGACTCCCGTCTTCGCGCCGACGTTCTATGGCACCGCCATCGTGCGGAGTGACGACATTACCAAAGACCCGCGTTACGGGACGATGGCGCCATACTTCGGCCTGCCCCCGGACCATCTCCCGGTGCGCAGCTACCTCGGAGTGCCAGTCGCTTCCCGAACCGGCGACGTTCTCGGTGCGCTCTTCTTCGGCCACGCTGATGTCGGAATCTTCGACGATCGCGCCGAGCGAATCGCCTCGGGCATCGCCGGCTGGGCGGCGATCGCCATGGACAACGCCAGCCTTTACGAGGCGGAGCGCAAAGCGCGCGCCGACGCCGAAGTCGCGAACAAGGCCAAGTCGGATTTTCTGGCCAGCATGTCACACGAGTTGCGGACGCCACTCAATGCGATCGGCGGCTACGCCGACCTGCTGATCGGCGAAGTACGCGGTCCGATCAGCGATGTTCAGCGCGCCGATCTCGAGCGCATCAAGAAAAATCAGAGCCACCTGCTGTCATTGATCAACGACATCTTGAACTTCGCCAAGCTCGAGGCGGGGCGCGTTCAGTACGAGCCCACCGACATCTCGATGAACGAGACCCTCGGCCAGCTGGAGGCACTGATCGCCCCGCAGCTGGAGCTGAAGCGGCTGAGATACGAGTATCATTGCTGCGACGCGAGCTTCACGGCCTTTACTGACCCCGACCGTCTGCAGCAGATTCTACTCAATCTCCTTTCGAACGCGATCAAGTTCACCGCACCCGGCGGCAAGGTCACCGTCAGGTGCGGGCCGAGGGGTAACCGCATGGAAGTGAAGGTCGTCGATACCGGCATCGGCATTCCACCCGACAAGCTCGAAAACATTTTCGAGCCGTTCGTTCAGCTCGGCCGCGGCCAGACCGCCGGCGCCGTCGGCACCGGACTCGGTCTCGCCATCAGTCGCGACCTCGCCAGGGCAATGGGGGCCGAGCTCACCGTCGAGAGCAGGGTCGATGGTGGATCGACCTTTATTCTGTCACTGCCCCGCGGCAGGACGGCGGATAGCGGGAGCTCGTCGCTGGCTGCGGGCACGCCCGCTCTGGAAGGTGGCATTTAGCGGAGGAGGCCAACCCTGTCAGCCACCCAGATAGTGTTCCTCTACGGCCGACCCGGCGTCGGCAAGCTTACTGTCGGTGAGCACCTGGCCGCGGAGACCGGCTTCCGGCTCCTGCACAACCACGCGGTGGTGGATCTGGCAACATCGCTGTTCCCGTTCGGAACCCAGCCCTTCGTGGTGCTGCGCGAGAATATCTGGCACCTCTCCATCGAGACCGCGCTGAAGGCCAAGATCGGCGGAGTCATCATGACCTTCGCTCCCGAGGCGACCGTCACCGACGCATTCATCCCCGCGTTCCAGAAGCGAGTCATCGCGGGAATGGGCGCGCTCCATTTCATCGAGCTCCAGTGCAGCAACACCGAGCTCGAAAAGCGAATCGCTTCGGAGCCGCGCGAGCGGTTCGGCAAGCTCCGCGACGTCTACAAGTATCGGAAGCTAGACGAAGCCGGCGCCTTCGAGCGGCCCAAAATGCCAACGCCCGAGCTGGTCGTAGACACGACCGCCCAAAGTCCGCTCGAGTCGGCGCGCGTTATCGCCAAACACCTTCGCCAGATCTCCCCGCGCTGACAGCAAAAAAGATCCGGAGCCGCCGTTCTGCGCCGGCGACTCCGGACCGGTACAACCAAATCTTGGCGGTTAGTCGTGGTGATCGCCGTGATCGTCGGTGCCTGACCGGTCGTCGTCCTCGAAGGCGCGGAACGAGCGGTGGATGTTGTCCTCGATCTGCTGCAGCGCGTCGCTGCCCGGCGTCGCTGTAGTGGGATCGATCACTGCATTGTTGCGATCGAGGAACCACTTCCGAACATCGAGGCTGATCGTCGCGTTCGTGGTAGTCGCATCGATCACGAGGGGCGGATTGAATTCCATCTCCAGGCTGGAACGAGCCGCCGAAGTGAAGACGAAAGGCGTGCCCTTGAAGGTTCCTTCGACGCGAACGCTCTTGCCAACCAGATTCGGGTTCGCGGTGTTGAACGCCGTCGCATCGCTGCGGGCCGGCTCGAGCTTGGCTTCGAGCTTCGAGTAGGTCCCCTGTGCCAGCGGCACGTCGATGACCGTGTGCGCCGCGTCATCCAGCGGAATGTCGACCAGGATCGGATCGCGCTTCACATCCTCGCATTCGTGACCTGCTTCACCGTGATCGCCGTCACCGCTTTGCTCGATCTCGGCGACACAGCTCGTGGCGTCATTCTCATTCAATTCGATCTTTCCGAGCACGACCTGAATTTTGCTGAGCACCAGATCGCTGGTGTTCCCAACGGTGATGTCCGGGGACAGCCTCAGGGCTGACGCCGGCGCAGCCGTCGAGACGTTCGTGGTGAACGACACGGCAACCGCCTGCCTGTTCGACCCCATGACATCGCTGCCGCACGCGGATACCGACAAGACGGCTACCGCGCCAGCGAAGAGCTTCAGTCCTGTTTGATTGAGTACGTTCATTGTTCCTCCTTTCATGACATCGTTGACGTCTGGTCAACGCGGCAACGTGTATTGCCTACGCATGATAGACGTGAGAACAAACGCGGAGGAACCGCGCAACCGGTGAGTGCTCCCTTTCGTTCGGCGGACTACGTCGAGCCGGGGTCGGAAGCGGGTAATCCCGACCTGTAACGAAATGGAGCAACGTTTCTTTACACGGGATTCGGGGCACCAGCGCCCTCCTGTGATGGTGTTTGCGCGGCTCTTCCCCGGAAGCCCCGGCCTTGTCGCGGCGAACGGCAAGGCTCAAATTCGGACCCTTGGTCTTGGTCGTGGGCCAGGCCAACAGGAGTGCCGATCATGGCTCAAAGGAGCGGTGCGACGACGATGCAAGACCGGCGGCCACGCGACGACGAACTGGACGCCTACGGCATCACCCATCGGGGGCTCGTCAGGCCAGAGAATCAGGACCACTTTTTGGTCGGCTCCCTGCGCGGGCGATTGAACGTCAGGATCTCGAGCCTGCCCGCAGGCGAG
>DASXGU010000262.1:0-3422 GCA_036488915.1 Gemmatimonadaceae bacterium
CGGGCAGCCTGATCGGGGAGCCCATCATCTACATCTCTCCCGGCACCGCGACAGCGCGGGAGCTTCACGACGGCGACACGATAGCTACTCGTCGGGCGGCTGCGATCGCCGATCTGGGCGCGGACGTCGGCAAGATCGCTCCCGAGTTCGCCGCGCTCGGCGCCGCCACGAAAGAGCTGGCCAGCAAGATCGACCGCCCCGGGGGGACCATCGGGAATTATCGCGCTGGCGGACTGCCGGATCTGGCGGACGTAGAGGCCGGCATGTCGAGTCTGAGCGGCCGAGCAGGGGGAAACGGCACAGTAAGCCGAGTGATGCGGGGCGATCTGCGGGTCCGCGCGGCGCACGCCATGGCAGCGGCGGACTCGATACGAGCTCTGGTGGCGTCCGACAAGGGAAGCATCGGCCGCTTCCGGAAGGACACCACACTGGTGCCGACCGCCGGCCGGATCCTCGGGCAGCTCGACAGCTTGCAGGTGATGCTCACGAACCCGATGGGCGCCATCGCCGCGGCGCACCCCGACAGCGCGCTAACCCTCCAGCTCCAGCAGACGCGCGTATTGCTGGCGGCACTGATCAAGGACGTCAAGAAAAGGCCGCTGCGCTACATCCAGTTCTGACTTGACCACATTTTTTTCGGCAATTAGCTTCGGGTGATTCCCGCCGCCCTGGCGCGAAGCGTTGGTCTCCTCTCGCAAGTCCTTCCTTTTTTTTCGTCCCGCCCGCACCCCCCCCCCGCGACAGCACCTTCGGGCTCGATGAGCCCGCCCACCAGCAAGCGCCTACCTCCTCTTTCATTCCGTAAATCGTGGATATCGCCGAGCTCAAGCGAAAATCCGTGACCGAGCTTCAGGAGATGGCCGACGGGCTCAGGATCGACGGCTCGTCCGGCCTCCGGAAGCAGGATCTCATTTTCCAGATCGAGCAGAACCTGCTCGACACCGACGTCATGCTGCACGGCGACGGCGTGCTGGAGATCCTGCCCGAGGGTTACGGCTTTTTGCGCAGCCAGGACTGGAGCTACCTGCCGGGGCCCGACGACATCTACGTCTCGCCGTCGCAGATCAAGCGTTTCGGCCTGAGAACGGGTGACGAAGTGCGCGGCCAGGTGCGACCGCCGAAGCCGTGGGAGCGCTATCTGGCGCTGCTCAAGGTCGAGAGCGTCAACGGGGAGGATCCGGAGAAGGCGAAGGATCGGGTCCCGTTCGACAATCTGCGCCCACGCTACCCCGACGAGCGTCTGCGGCTGGAGACGAAGGACGGCGACCTCAGCATGCGCGTCGTCGACATCATGGCGCCCATCGGGAAGGGACAGCGCGGCATCGTCGTCTCGCCGCCGCGCGCCGGGAAGACGATCCTGCTGCACAAGATGGCCAACGCGATAGCGGAGAACCACCCGGAAGTCAGCATCATCGTGCTGTTGATCGACGAGCGACCGGAGGAAGTCACCGAGATGATCGCCAGCACGGTGCGCGCGGAAGTGATCAGCTCGACCTTCGACGAAGGCGCGGCGCGGCACGTCCAGGTCGCCGACATGGTGCTGGAGAAAGCGAAGCGACTGGTGGAGAGCGGCAAGGACGTCGTGATCCTGCTCGACTCGCTGACGCGCTTCGCCCGCGCCCACAACACCGTCGCGCCGCAGTCGGGAAAGATTCTCTCCGGCGGCGTCGATGCGAGCGCGCTGCACAAGCCCAAGCGCTTCTTCGGCTCGGCGCGAAACATCGACGAAGGCGGGTCGCTGACGATCATCGCGACAGCGCTGACCGAGACCGGGTCGCGCATGGATGACGTGATCTTCGAGGAATTCAAGGGCACCGGGAACATGGAGCTGGTGCTCGACCGCAAGATCGCCGACCGTCGCATCTATCCCGCGATCGACATCTTCAGGTCGGGCACCAGGAAAGAGGAGCTGCTCCTCAGTCAGGCGGAGATCAATCGCGTGATCCTGCTCCGTCAATTCCTCGCCGACATGCCCGAGGCCGAGGCAATCGAGTTCCTGTTGCGGCAGATGCTGAAGTCGAAGAACAACAAGGAATTCTTCGTCCAGATGGCGCAGGGCTAGAGTGAACGCCGCGCTGGCTCGGTTTCTGGCGGTCGACTATGGCCGCAAGAGAGTCGGCCTCGCCATCGCCGATCCACTGGGCATGATCGCGTCACCGGCCGGGTTCATAGAGCGCCGGGAAGGCAAGCGGCCCCCGATCACAAAAATCATCGCCCGCGCCACCGAGCTGGAGGCCCGGGGCTACGTAATTGGGCTTCCGCTCGACGGGGAGGGCCGGGAGACCGATTGGACGGCGGAAGTGCGCAAATTGGGTGCGGAAATAGCGAAACGTACAGGCATGCCAGTTCGTTTTTATGATGAACGTTATTCCACGGCGGCAGCCTTGCGTACAGTCAGAGAGCTGGGAGAATCGACCCGCGGCAGGAAGGGTGATGTCGACGCCATGGCGGCGGCGATTCTGCTCCAGCATGCGCTCAATGTTCCGGGCTGATGTGCGGCCGGCGCTCGCCGCGCTGTGCGTGGTCGCGGCGTGCGCGGGCGAGCCACACGGCACGCCGACGCGCGTCATAATTCCGCGCGGCGCCAGCTTCGGCCAGGCGGCGGACTCGCTGTCGCGCAGCGGCATCATCGGATCCTCGAAGCTGTTCCGGCTGTACGGGCGCTTCACCGGGGGCGACAGGAACATCAAGCCGGGAACGTACCTGCTCAAGCACGGGACGCCCTGGCACTCCATCGTGAGCGCGCTGAACGGCGGCCATGGGCTCGTGAACACCATCACGATTCCCGAGGGCTACACCGTTTCGCAGATCACTCCGATGCTGGCGAAGACCCTGCACGTTCCCGCCGACTCGGTGCAGGCGGCGATGCGCGACACCTCGCTGCTGGCGAGACTCGACGTTCCCAACCCGACGCTCGAGGGCTACGTCTTCCCCGACACCTACGCGTTCCCGGCCGGCACGACGGCGCGACAGGCGGTGCGCGAGATGGTGTACGCGTTCGAGCGCCGGTGGAAGCCGCAATGGGACTCGAGCGCGGTGGACCTCAAGATCAACCGCAATGATCTCGTGACCATGGCGTCGATCGTGGAGAAAGAAGCTCGACTTCCTGAAGAGCGTCCGGTGATCGCCGCGGTCTACTACAACCGGCTGCGCAAGGGCATGCTGCTGCAAGCGGATCCGACGGTCCAGTACGCGCTGGGGCATCACGTCGGTCGCGTGCTGTACAAGGATCTCGCCGTCCAGTCGCCCTACAACACCTACATCCACAAAGGACTGCCGCCCGGACCGGTGGCGTCGCCCGGAGCCGCGAGCCTGTCGGCGGCCGCGAATCCCGCCAACGTTCCGTACCTGTATTTCGTCGCCAGCCCGGACGGGCACCACGAGTTTCGGACGACGCTCGAGGAGCACACCACGGCGGTGAG
>DASXGU010000272.1:0-2218 GCA_036488915.1 Gemmatimonadaceae bacterium
GCCCTGGCGCGTCCCGCCGCTGCCGCCCTCGCAGTCCTTTGGCTGGTGGGAATGCTGGTGTTCGGGCCGCTCCGGCTCCTCGAGCACACCGAAATATTCGGGATCGCGTTTTTTCTGTTCGCCACCGGGCGCGGCCCGCTCGCGTTCGACATGGCGATGGACAGGCTGAACAAGCCGCTGCCGAGCCTGATTCCCTACGCCGTGCCGGTGCTGCGAGTGTCGCTCGGATTCAGCCTGGTGCTGGTCGCCTTCACCGAGAAGATCTGGAACATCCCCATGGGACTCGCGTTTCTCTCCGACCACCATTTCAACTTTCTGCCCTACGCCGGCATTCAGGCCGACGACACGCGATTCCTGCTGATTGCCGGAACAGTGGAGCTGCTGGTCGGATTGATGCTGATCGCGGGGACCTACGTCCGCCTGATCATCGTGATCACCCTGATCCCGTTCAACCTCACGCTGCCGTTCATGGGGTGGAGGGAGCTCGTGGGTCACCTTCCGACTTACGGCATCCTGGCGCTGCTGCTGCTGTGGGGCGACGAAAAACCCGGTGAGCGGGGAGCGCTGGTGCGCGCGCTTCGTGGCGAGACCGCCTGAAGCTTCAGCCCATTCACTGCATCCACCAAATCAAACGACCATCGATGCGAATTCCTGGAATCACGGCTGTACTGGCAATCGCCCTCGCCTGTGCGTCGGTTCCTCGCGGGCCGGCTCGGACGAGCTACGACCTTCTAATCACCAACGCGAGGATCGTGGACGGCACCGGCAATCCATGGTATCGCGGCAGCGTCGCGACGGTTGGAGATCGGATCGCCTATGTCGGCCCATCCATTCCCGGACTCACCGCCCGGCGAGTCATCGACGCGCATGACCAGGTCGTGGCCCCGGGCTTCATCGACATGCTCGGCCACTCCGAGTTCGAGATACTGCGCGGCCCGCACGCCGTCTCCAAGATCACCCAGGGGATAACCAGCGAGATCACCGGTGAGGTCCATTCCGCGTGGCCGGACGTCGCGCTCGGCGAGACACCCAACCCGCGTTATCCGTGGCGATCGCTGGGCGAATACTTCGCTTTTCTCGAGAAGAAAGGCAGCGCCATCAACCTCGGCACCTATGTTGGCACGAGCTCCGTGCGCGAAGCGGTGATGGGGGAGGCGACGCGCCATCCGACCGACGCCGAGATGCGTCAGATGGGCGCGCTGATCGACTCGGCGATGCGCGACGGCGCGCTCGGCGTCGGGACCGGACTTATTTATCTGCCCAGCACTTTCTTCTCGACCGACGAGCTGATCGCCCTCACGAAGTACGCGACACCGTACAAGGGCGGCTACGCAGCGCACATCAGGAGTGAAGGCGCCGGACTGCTCGACGCCATTCGAGAGACGATTCGCATCGCCGCCGGCGCGGGCACCTGGGCCGAGATCCGGCACATCAAGTCGCGGTCGCTGGAGCAGATGAAGCAGGCGGTGGCGCTGATCGATTCGGCGCGAGCTGCCGGGATCGACATCACCGCGGATCAGTATCCGTATATCGCCAGCGGCACCAGCCTGCAGGCGATGCTCAACACCTGGGTCCAGGAGGGCGGCGACGATTCCATGATCGTGCGCCTGAAGGATCCGGCGGTACGCGCCCGACTCAAGGCCGAGCTCGGCGCCGACAGCGCGCAGGGCATTCGGACGGCGGCGCGCACGATGGTGAACGAGGTCGGAGCCGACTCGCTCAAGATCTACGAGGGCAAGCTGTTGACGGAGATCGGAAAGATGCGGAACGAGGATGCCTACGACGCGGCGTTCGACATTCTGATCGCCGACAGCGCGCGGACGAGCGCCATCTATTTTTCATTCAACGAAGACGCGCTGCGCTACGTGATGCGGCAGCCGTGGGTGTCGGTCGGGCAGGACGCGGGAGCCGTCAGTCCCGACTCGACCGGAAAGTTTCGCGGCCGCGGGCATCCGCGCGGGTTCGGGACGTTCCCGCGCATACTCGGTCGCTACGTCCGCCAGGACTCGGTGATCACGCTGGAGTTCGCGGTGCGGAAGATGACGTCGCTGGCGGCGCAGCGTGTGGGCATCGAGGACCGTGGCCTGCTCAAGCCCGGAATGTTCGCCGACATCACCGTCTTCGATCCCAATACCATCATCGACAACTCGACCTACGAGAATCCATCGCAGCTGGCGACTGGAGTCAACTACGTGTTCGTGAACGGCGTTGCAGTGGT
>DASXGU010000284.1:0-7031 GCA_036488915.1 Gemmatimonadaceae bacterium
TGAAGATAGGTGCGATCGGTGAGCGCGAGCACGAGGTCGAGAAAACGGCGGCGCTCGGTGGGGGGTCCGCTCACGAGCTCCAGGTCGCGGGGCGAGAACATCACCGAAGGCAATGCGCCGAGTGCATCGCTGAGCCGGCGGCTCTCGCCACCGTCGATCGTGACTTTCTTGCGCTTGGCGACGCGATCGAAGCCCACGGCCAGGTCGTGTCGCGCGGGAGTGTGCGCCCGAGCCGCGATGTGGAATCCGGAGGCGTCGAACCGGGTGAGGTCCTGATCGCGAGCCTCGCGTATGGAGCGGAGAATCTGCAGATAGTAGATCGCCTCGAGCAGATTGGTCTTGCCGTGACCGTTGTCACCGACGACGACGGCGCCTTCGGGCGGCAAATCGAGATCGATGCGCGCCAGATTCCGGAAGTCGCGAATCGAGAGGTTGTCGAGTCGAATCCGATCTTCGGTCGCGGGGCGGCGGTCGTCGGCGAGACCGATCACTTACCTTTGAACGCCGGCGCGCGCTTCTCCAGAAACGCGCGCATTCCCTCGCGCATGTCGTCGGTGGCGGCGAGGAGACCGAAATGGTTGGCCTCGAGGATCAGTCCTTCCTCGAGGGACATCTCCAGGCCGCGATCGATCGCCTCGATGCAGAGCGCGACGGCGAGCGGACCGTTGGCGAGGATGGTCCTGAGCATCTCCCGCGACTGCGGGGCGACCTGATCGGCGGGTACGACCTTGTTGACGAGGCCAATGCGATACGCCTCGGCGGCGTCGATCATCTCGCCGGTCATGAGGAGCTGCAGCGCACGTCCCTTGCCGACGAGCCGGGCGAGGCGCTGGCTGCCGCCGTAGCCGGGGAGAATGCCGAGCTTGCTCTCCGGCTGGCCGAACTTTGCGGAGTCCGAGGCGATGCGAATGTGACACGCCATCGCCAGCTCGCAGCCCCCGCCGAGCGCGAAGCCGTTGACGGCGGCGATGACGGGCTTGGGACACGTCTCGAAGCGGCGGAACACATCCTGCCCTGCGCGTGCACGCGCTTTCGCCACCACCGGACTCTGGCCGGAGAGCTCCGAGATGTCGGCGCCGGCGACGAAGGCGCGTCCGGCGCCGGTGAGAATCACGCCGCCGATCGCATCATCGACGCGAATCTCGTCGATGGCGTGACCGAGCTCGGCGATGGTGGCGTCGTTCAGCGCGTTGAGCTTGTCGGGCCGGTTGACGGTGAGAGTGGCGACGCGGTCGGCGACCTCCAGCGTCAGGAATTTGAAGGGCATGGAGATGTCTTTGTTGGTAGATTGCCGGAATTCGTCGAGCGGGCCGGCCGCTCAAATCTATGCTGAAAGCCCGATCCCTGGTGACCGCATAAATGGCGCAGAAGTGGTTCGTTCGCGAAGGCTCCAAGACGAAGGGATTTCGCTACCGATCTCCCGGTGGAAGCGCGGTAAAGGAGAAGGCCCAGCTCGAGCGGTTCGACGCGCTGCGGATTCCGCCGGCGTGGCGCGACGTTCACATCTCCACAAATCCCCGCGCTGCCATCCAGGTGTGGGGCTTCGACGCCCGGGGCCGCAAGCAATACAAGTACCACCCGCGCGCGGTGGAGAAGGGCGAGCTGCGGAAGTACTACCGCGTGCGCCAGATGGCGCGCGATTTACCGACTCTCCGCACCAAGATCGTGCGCGACTTTCGTCGTCGCGGGCTGACCAAGCAAAAAGTCTGCGCCGGAATCGTGCGGCTGATCTCACACGGCTTCTTTCGCGTCGGCAGCGAGCGGTACCAGAAGGAAAACAACACCTTCGGCATCACCACGATGCGGAAGTCCCACGTCACCGTGAACGGCGAGACGGTCGTTTTCGAGTACCGTGGCAAGCGATCGATCACGCAGCGCAACGTCGTCGTGGCTAAAGACCTGGCGCGGTTCGTGTCCGAGCTGCTCAAGACGCCGGGTCCGCGGCTGTTCCGGTATCTGGACGACGGCAAGTGGACCGACGTCGATTCCCGCGACGTCAACGACTACATCGAGCAGGTGGCGCACTTCCCCTATACCGCCAAGGATTTCCGTACCTGGGGCGGGACTTTGCGGGCGGCGACGGTTCTCGCCGAGCTGGGGAAGGGCAAGAGCCAGACGGAGCGCAAGAAAAACGTCGTGACGGCGGTGCGGCTGGTGGCCGCGGAGCTGGGTAACACACCGACGATCTGCCGCAAGTCGTACGTGCATCCAGTGGTGGTGATGAAGTATCTGCGCAGTGGGACCACGATCGCGCTGCGAAAGCCGGTGAAGGCAGCGGATAACGGCGTCGGCCATGCACCGGAAGAGAGCGCGCTCATCTCGTTCCTCGACGAATACTTTCCGGAGAGGCGCAAGGAGCCTCGCCTGGACTGAGCCGGTGCGGCGATTACTATCGCCGCACCCGGCTGGAGAGCTACCCCTTTTTCGCGGAGAGCTTCTTGTCCAGTGCCTGCGCCCGATCGAGATGCTTCTTGAGCTCGGGCAGGGATTTCTCGACCAGGCTCTTCACCTGCGGATTCTGCGCGGCAGCGGCCGCCTTCTGGGCGTCGGCGATGTCGGTCTGATGATCGACGATCTCGTGCTTCACGAAAGCGGTGTCGAAGTCGTAACCCTTGAGCGCCGTCAGGTGATCCATGGTGTGGGCCGTCTCCTGGCTGGCAGTATCGTCAGCCGCGGGCACGGGCGTGATGGAGAGTTTCTTCGCCAGCGACGCGACTTCGCGTTTTCCTTTCCCGTGGTCGTCGACGAGGAGCTTCCCGTAGGCCTTCACTTGCGGATCGCTGGCGTGGGTGCGCGCGTAGCCGCCGATCACGACCTCCGCGGAGTCCCCGTCGCTCTCCTGGGCCAGAATATTGGCGTCGCTGGTGCCGCCGGGTGAAGTAGAAGCGCTGCTCGATGCAGCCGCGCCGCTGTCGGCGGGCGTAGTGGTCGATGCGCTCGACGTCGAGTCCGCCGTGCTCGCGTCTTTCTTGCTGCTACAGGCGACCGCTGTTGCTACCGCGCCAGCGAGAATCCATCCCTTTAGCTTCACGTGTCCCCTCTTGGCTTGAAGTTTGGCGCCAAAAAAGCAAGTTCTGCACCCTGGAGGTCCCTATGAATCAAGCGCTGAGTATGTGTTTGGCGGTGAACCTGCTTTACGGTCAGGTCGCCGTTGCGCATCAGGACGCCTGGTTCGGCATCGACAAGCTCAAGCATTTCCTGATGTCGGCTTTCATCGAAAGCGTGTCGTACAGCGCGCTGCAGGCGATGCGGGTGAACCATCGCTCGGCGATGGGCGGCGCGATCGGGATCACGCTGGCTGTGGGAATCGGGCGTGAGCTCCACGACATGCGGGTCCCGGGGAATCTCTTCAGTGTGCGCGACCTCACATTTGATGCGATCGGGACTGGGGCTGGCGCAGTGCTGACCGCCCATACTATAAGGTAGGGGCAATGCTGATCCGCCATCTGGCTGTCGGGGCAGGCCTCCTGATCTCAATGGGATGCCGTTCGACCTCGAGCAGCGCCGGTTTCGCGCCGCGGTTTGCCCGGGCGCCGAGCGACAAGGCGACCCTGCTGCAGGCGAGTCGCGACTGGTCGCGCGCCGCCGCGTCCGGGGATGTCGAGAAGGTCCTTTCCTACTGGGCCGACACCGCGATTGTTCTCCAGCCGCATCGGCGCGCGCTGGTCGGGAAGCCGGCGATCCGCAAAATGGTGGTCGGGAGCATGAACATGCCCGGCTTCAGCATCAGCTGGATTCCCGAGCGGGCGTGGGTCTCGCTGGACGGTGACGTCGGTTACGTGGTCGCGCGCAACAAGGTGAGCTTCGCCGATTCCTCCGGCAAAGTCCACACTCGCTATGGGAAAGCCGTGACGGTGTGGACCAAGGATGAGAACGGCCACTGGAAGAACGTAGTCGACAGCTGGAACGGAAACCCCACCGAGAAGCTGTTCGCCGGCTCCTGATGGGCAGGAAGATCGTCGACGTCCTGATCAAACTCTTTGGTCTCATTGCGACGGGCGGCGGACTCTACTTCACGGCTCTGACCATTGGCTCCATCGCCCGCGTGGTGATGATGGCGAAGAGCCACGCGACGCCAGGTCTGGCCGCGCCCGCCCTGGCGATCGTCGGGATGTTTCAGGTCGTGTTCGTTTTCGTATTCGGATTCGTGGCGGCGATCTGCCTTTCGATCGGGGTGTGGATCCTCGAGCCCATTGACCGCTGGCGCGCGTGGCGTGCTCACCGTGCTCGAGATGCCGCGGGCGCGGCGGCGACCTCTAGGGAGTAGAAGAGCGGGGAATCGCCACCGGGACCCAGGTATCTGTAGCGGGCGCGCCGATCAGAGCCCCGGCAACCGCTCCGACCAATCCGCCCAACGAGCCGCCGAGGAAGGCGTCGAAACTGCGACTGTCTGGAAGGCAGAAGAAGTCGCAAGGGGCGGGCTTCTTCCAGGTGGCCGCCCCGACCAGCGCGCCGACGCCCACTCCGATCAGGAATCCGACTCCAGCGCCTTTGGCCTTTCGGGTGTGAGTACCGGTGGCGATCTCCATCTTCACGATGTCCGGCGTCGCCACTGCCACCGACGATGAGAGGTTCGCGGGCCGGAAAAACAGTGTGTCCGTGGTGGCCGACACCACTGTGCCCGTCTGCCGTTCTCCGCCAAGCATGGGCGAAGTTATCCTGACCCGCGCACTCGCCGCCACGGGCCACCTCGCACTCGGCAGCATCTGCGCGCCCGCCGCGCTGGGAGCAATCAGCGCCACCGCGACCATCAACCTGTCGATTCGCATCGGTCTCTCCACCAAGTGTTTTGTTTCTGCTTCCCGCTTCCCCCCAACGATGCGAATCGCCCGACAACTAGCCCATACGCCATATGACGTAGTCATCACCCGATCACCAAGCCAGGGATCTTCCGCTGGCGCCCGCCTGCGCCATTTTATCGGCCATGGCCAGGTAACGGAGATCGATCATGAGAAGGATGCTTTTCGTCTCGGCGGTGGTATCGATGTACGGCTGCGCCACGTCGGGCTCGGGCTCGTTGACGCCGGCGACGAACCCCGACGTACGCATCGTGACGCCACAAAGCGAGCAGGTCGTCGCTACAGGGAGCTCGGTCGTCGAGGGCACTGCGACAGTCGCCGCTCCGATCGACAAGGTCTGGGGAGTTTTGACGCCCACCTATGATTCGCTCGGCATTCCTCTCACCGCCATCGATCCGGCCTCCCACGCGCTGGGAAATGGCGGCATGATAGTCCACCGAAAACTGGGTAAAGCCAGGCTCAGCGAATACATCAATTGCGGCAACTCGCAGGGCGGGCCCAGTGCCGACACCTACGAGGTCAATCTGTCGGTGGTGACCCGGCTCGCGCCGGCGCCTTCCGCCGGCACGATCGTAACCACTGTCGTCAACGCGGCCGGAAAACCGGCTTCGCTTTCCGGGGATTACATCCCGTGCGGGACGACGGGTGGCCTGGAGACGCGTCTCGTCCGGCTCATCGAGGCGCAACTCAGGCAGTGAGATCGCCGATCCGCTCCAGAATTGGCGCGCGGCTCCCTATATTCCAGTCGTGAAGCCGCGCACCAAATTCATCATCGGCGGTGCCCTCGTCATAGGCACCGCCGGGTATCTCGCCGCCAGCGCGATCAAGGATACCGGGGTCTATTACCTGACCCCTGGTGAGCTGTCGGCCAAAACGAAAACCGACCCGACGTTTTACGACACCGGGGTCAAGGTCGGCGCCCGGGTGGTGAACGGCTCGATCGTGCGCGATCCCGGCGGCCGCCAGGTCGCCTTCAAGATGACCGACGGCGCGCAGACGTATAACGTCGTCTATCGCGGCATTACGCCCGACACCTTCACCGACGGCGTCGACGTCGTCGTCGAGGGCAGGCTCGGCCACGACAACACCTTCCGCGCCACGACCCTACTGGCCAAGTGCGCGTCGCGGTACGAGAACGCGCCCGAGAAGTACAAGGACACTCCGGCATACAAGCAGGCGGGGCAGAGAGCGTGATCCTGGTTGGTGAGCTGTCCCTCTGGGTCGCTCTTCTCATGGCGGCCTGGTCGGCGACGGTATCGTTCGCGGGCGGCCAGATGCGCCGCGCCGACCTCGTCGAGAGCGGCGAGCGCGCCATGTATGCGACCCTCGCAATGGTGGTGCTGGCTTCGCTCGGATTGTGGACCGCGCTGCTGACCCACGATTTCTCCATCAAGTACGTCGCTTCCTACACCAGCGCCAATCTTCCCAAGGTCTACACGATCACCGCCTTCTGGGGCGGCCAGTCCGGATCGCTGCTGTTCTGGGCGCTGATCCTCTCGATCTATTCGACGATCACGCTGTGGACCAATCGGACGCGCAATCGCGAGCTCATGCCGTACGTCGCCGGCACGCTGGCGCTGATCCTCGTCTTCTTTCTCGCCACCATCTGCCTGGGCTCGAATCCCTTCGAGCGATTGAGCTTCATCCCCGCCGATGGCCGCGGACTGAATCCGCAGCTCCAGAACCCGGGCATGGCGATCCATCCGCCGAATCTCTATCTCGGCTACGTCGGGACTTCGATTCCTTTCGCGTTCGCCATCGGCGCGCTGCTCACGCGCAGGCTCGACGCCGAGTGGCTGGCGGCGGTGCGTCGGTGGGCGCTGCTGGCGTGGTTCTTCAATACGGTCGGCATCGTGCTCGGGATGTGGTGGGCCTATGTAGAGCTGGGTTGGGGCGGGTACTGGGCGTGGGATCCGGTCGAGAACGCGTCTCTGCTGCCGTGGCTGGTGAATACCGCTTTCCTGCACTCGATCATGGTGCAGGAGAAGCGGGGAATGCTCCGCAAATGGAACGTGACCCTGGTGGTGTCGGCATTCCTGCTGTCGATCTTCGGCACTTTCATTACGCGAAGCGGAGTGATCTCCAGCGTCCACTCGTTTGCGCAATCGCCGGTCGGCAAATGGTTCGCCGCTTTTCTGCTGGTGTCGATCGCCGTGACGGCGTACCTGGTCTCGACGAGGCTCAAGGATCTGCGCTCCACCGCCGAGCTGGAGAGCATGATCAGTCGCGAGG
>DASXGU010000058.1:0-7591 GCA_036488915.1 Gemmatimonadaceae bacterium
TGCGTACGATCGAAAGTTGGTCTATCCACGAGGGAAGTATTGAAAGAGCCCGCTTCAACTTTTTGAATGATTCTGCTGTCCCGCTCCCCAGGTACATCTGGGTGATGGTTTTCTCACCGCACGTCGATCGGTGCCGTCCAGCGGAATCCGCCCCATTCCATGGTTAGCGTCCCGTGCCGCGGATCCTTCCCGGTGACGGATATCGTGAACTGGTCGACCGGCGTCGTGAGCGCTGCCGACTCCATCGGCGCCTTTGCAACGTCGCGCGTGCGATCGTATTGCGTGCCCCATTGGCCGGACTGTCCATTCACGATCAGATCGACCCCGTTCTGGTGGGGAACGGTCCACAACGTGTACGTACCAGCGGCCAGCCGGATTCCCGCCAGCGTTATGGGCGCCGACGTATGGAATTGTGTCGCGGCATTGGCGCCCGTCCTCCACACCCGATCATATGGTATGATGTTGCCGAGCAGAACTCGTCCGCGTGCGAGCGGCCGGCTGTAGTCGATCGTGATCGAGTCGGGCCCGATAGTCGACCGCACGGTGTCGCGCGGGCTGAGCTGCTTGAATCCTCCGTTCGCCGTTTCGACCGCTTCGAATTTGTCGGCGACGGGTCGTATATCGGGCGGCGAGACAAGGCGCTTCACCTCGACCAGGTACGTGGTTCGGGCGCCGGAATAGGTGAGCATGCGGCCGCTTGAATCGAAAGTGGCCTGTCCCGTCCCGGCCAGCCAATCGTGCTGGATCTCTGCTCGGTTGTTCGGCAAGAGTCGCACGGTCCCATGGTGCAGCGGAAAGCGATCGAATTCCCGGTCGATGTAGAACTGTCGCAGCTGCACGGTGTCGCCCGCCACCCGTTTTAGCGCCCTGGCGCGGGCCAAGGCTGCGTCGAAGTAGAGCTCGTAGAGACTGTACATCTGTGGCACGTGGGCCATGGCAACAGCACCGTTCGTCCCGAATTTGTATCGGATCGTGCCGGAGTCGTCGCTCTTCACGAGACGAACGGAGTCGGTAGTCACATCCGCCGTCACGTGACGCTCGCGCTGATTTGCCGGCTCCGACGGAGTATGGATGTCCATCAGGAGGTGGCGGATGGTGCTTCCCGGGCCGAGCTCGATCTCGGTGTGCCGCCGGCTCACGCGCGGGAAGCGATCCACACCGTCGATGACGACCTTGTCTCCACGCCGCGTTATGCTCTCCAGCGAAACGGTGTCGCGGCCGAGACGAGCGATGAATCCATAGCGTTCTTCCGGACCGGCCTGACTGCAGGCTACGGCCGCCACGGTAGCAAGGAGAAGTGGCAAGCATCGAAACAGTCGTCTCTGCAAAATCACGCGGGCTCCTTTTGACTGAGATTAGACAACAAAGCCCGACCAGTGTTTCCGTCCCGGCAGGATTTTACACCTTGTTCACACGGGGTTCAAACCATCGCCCCGTCGGGGTGATCCAATTACCGGGGCCGTCTGCCGCCCATTACCCTGCTCTGGAGCTCATATGTCGTATCTGACTCGGATCCGTCCTGGACAATCCAACGGGCGATTTGCACCCGCCCTCTTTCTGCTGTTGGCAGCCGTTTCTTCGGCCGGACTCGCCCAGAGCTCAGACCGGGGCGAGTGGCAGATCTATTACCAGCCGTCGAGCGATCGCGTCGAGCTGACTTTCGAAGACTACGAGAACGGATCCGGCCGGCACGGAAGGACATCATTCGACGTACGCCCGGCGGAATTGCGCGGGCTTCCCACATCGCAGCTCTCCTCCTACACCGGGCCGGCCAAATTCCAGCTTGTACGGGACGCTGGCACCTTCAACTTCGACGGACAGCTGCGCGACGGTCACGGAACGGGCTTCTTCACCTTCTCACCGGACGCGCGATTTCCGGAGCAGCTGGCTTCCCGCGGCTACGAGCGTCCGACCGCCGAGCAGCAATACCGTCTGGCGATGCACAACGTTGGCTACGCCATGGTCGACGAGCTCCGCGCCGAACAGTACGCGCGTCCGTCCGTCGACGAGCTGGTCGTCATGGGAATGCACGGCGCCAACCTCGATTACGTGAAGTCGCTGAACGCCGCGGGATACCGAGCCGGCAGCACCCATCGCCTGGTGGCGCTTCGCGATCACGGAGTGTCCCCCGATTTCATCGGCGGTCTCAACGAGTCAGGTTACAGGAATCTTTCCCTCGACGATCTCCAGGAGCTGCGTGACCACGGCGTGAATCCGGAGTTCATCACGTCGCTGCGCCGCCTGGGCTTCACCAACCTGACCACCGACCAGCTGCTCGAGGCGCGCGACCATGGAGTCTCGGCGTCGTTCGTCGAGGATTTTCGGGATCTGGGTTATACGAATCTCAGCCTGCGCGATTTGGTCAGACTGCGCGATCACGGAGTGTCCGCTGGGTTTGCCCGCCAGCAGCGTTCCTCCAGCGGTGCTCTGGCAAGCGTCCAGGATCTCATTCGTCGCCGCGACGGCGGCGATTACTAGTCTCAACCCTTATTCGACGCAGTGCATCCAACGAATATGACCTTTACCGGAAACCCGCCCATGTACCGGACTCTTTTCCCCACCTTCAGCCTTCCACTGCTCCTACTCGCCTCCGTGGCCGGCGCTCAAACCAACGATCGCGCCGAGCGCTGGCGCGACAGCTGTGAGCGTGGCTGGAACGGTGACCGCGCTCACTTCTGTGAGCTGCGCACCTACAACCTGTCGCCGTCGACGAGGATTTCGGTGGACGGCGGCGCCAACGGAGGTGTCTCGTTCATCGGCGAGGACCGGCGTGATGTCAAGATTGTCGCCCGGGTCGAGGCCAGTGCCGACGACGAAGCGACTGCAACGGCCATCGCTCGTCAGATTCGCGTCTTCACCGACGGCGGCCAAATTCGGTCCGAGGGTCCGTCCACGCACGGCGACGCATCCTGGTCGGTAAGCTACGACGTCTATGTTCCGAGCCAGACGAACCTCGAAGCGACGGCAACCAACGGCGGGATTTCCGCCGACGATGTCCGTGGAGAAATGAACTTCGAGACCACCAACGGCGGGATCCATCTCTCCGACGTTGGCGGCAGCGTGCGCGCACGGACTACCAACGGCGGCGTGACTGCGGATCTCACCGGAACGACGTGGCAGGGCCGGGGTTTGGATCTGCAGACGACCAACGGAGGCGCCAGGGTCAACGTGCCTCGCGGCTACAATGCGCAGCTCGAGACGGGCACCACCAATGGCGGCATGACCATCGACTTCCCGGTAACCGTTCGCGGCTCGCTTACCAGGCACATATCGACCCAGCTGGGATCCGGTGGCCCCACGGTACGCGTCATCACGACCAACGGTGGAGTGCGCATCGCGGAGCGATGAAGCGCATCGGAATGGTCGCCGCTAGGCGCGATCGTCCGCTCGAACATTCGCGGCGACCATCCTCTCGATCCGCCGATCGGGTATTAGCCATATGACTGCCACGAGCACGTAGAGCGCGCCGGCAGCCCACGGTTTTGCCAGCGCCAGCGGGATCGCGACTGCGTAGATCAAGGGCGACACGTTTCCCTTGAGATCACCGCCAATCGCCGCTGCCAGAGGTGAAGCCGGTCCCTGGGCCGCGATGATCACGCGCTGGAGCAGCCAGTATGCGACGCCCGCGAAGAGCACGACGACGCCGTACGCGGCCGTCGGAACCGGCGCGAAGTGAGTCTCGCCCATCCACCCGGTGACGAATGGCACCAGTGAGAGCCAGAACAGGAGGTGCGCATTGGCCCAGAGAATCCCGCCGGTCACGCGCGGCGTGATGTGGAGCAGGTGGTGGTGGTTGTTCCAGTAGATGATGATGTACACGAAGCTGAGCACGTAGCTCAGCAGCACCGGGATGACCGGGCGAAGGGAGGTGAGAGCGCCATCGCTGGGGATGCGCAGCTCGAGCACCATGATCGTCACGATGATGGCGAGCACTCCGTCGGTGAACGCCTTGAGCCGGTCAGCGTTCATCGTGTGGCGATTGGCATGGGGAAGGGTTTGAGGTGCCCTAAATATGCTCGCCTTATCTGTCTCCGCAGCGCTACAATTGAAAGCCTATCATGAATCGTATGAGCAGACCATTCAGCCACTGGCTCCTTGTAATCTGGAGTGCAACCGCCTTGTCGTGTGGCGGCAACGCCGGCACCCATCCCATCAACGTGCGACGCGAGCCTGGCGCGGTCTTCCGCGACTGCGCCGAGTGCCCGCAGATGGTGGTGATCCCGGCCGGCAGCTTCACCATGGGATCATCAGCCGCCGAGAAATCCTGGGCGGCAACCCACGGCGGCAATCTGCCGTCGGTCGCCGATGAATCGCCCCAACACGTCGTCTCGTTGCGCTCCTTTGCCCTCGGCAAATACGATGTCACCGTTGGTGAGTACGCCGAGTTCGTCAGGGAGACGTCGCACCCCCTCGGCGACGGATGCGCTGTTACGGCGATCCGCGGCTTCTTCGACGGCACCAATTCGCAGAAACAATCCGGCGCCGACTGGCAAAGCCCCGGCTTTCCGCAAACCAATCGTGACCCGGTGGTATGCGTCAGCTGGCAGGATGCCCGCGCGTACGTCTCATGGCTGAATGGAAAAGTCGCTCGGATTTCGGAGGAAGCCCCGTACAGACTGCCGACCGAATCGGAATGGGAGTACGCAGCGCGGGCAGGATCCGCGACCAGGTTCTGGTGGGGCGATGACGAGAGCGGCGCCGACGCGAACGCCTGGTACCGACCGAATTCCGGCGGCCATACCCATCGAGTTGGATTGAAGCCCGCCAACCACTTCGGTCTCTACGACATTGTTGGCAACGTCTGGCAGTGGACGGCCGATTGTTACGCCGACAGCTATTCCGGCGCGCCGACGGATGGTAGCGCGGCAGAGTCGGGCAAGGATTGCCTCCGCGCCGATCGGGGCAGCTCGTGGTTCTACCCGGCGTGGCTTCTGCGCTCTGCAGCCCGCGAAAGAAACCCCGCCGACTATCGCGACATCATAATGGGTTTCCGCGTCGCAAGGACGCTTCCCTGAGCGTAGCTTCGACGACGAAGTCGAAGTGATCCACGGGGCCCTGGCACCGGTTCTCGACAACGGGCTCGGGTTTGGTGAATTTCCCAACCTCGATGCCGCGAAATATTCCTGTGCGCGCTGCGACGCTGATTGCGACGGCGGTCGTGGCCGCTCTCGCTATCGCCCAGGATCCATTTACGGTTCCTCGATGGGCATTCCCCGGCAGCGGCGCTCCGTCCCCGGCGGGCGACACCGTCAAGCTCCATCGCGTTCCCCGCAGCGACGCTCGCTTCACCCTTCCTCAAACCATCGATCGATTCGCACCACCTGATTGGCACCCGCGCGGACACCCGGCGATGCCGGATGTCGTCGCCCACGGCCGCAAGCCGAAGCTCTTTGCCTGCGCCTACTGTCATCTGCCGAATGGAACTGGCAGACCCGAGAATGCAACGCTGGCGGGATTGCCCGAGCCCTACATCGTCGCCCAGCTGCAAGCCTTTCGCTCCTCCGAGCGCCAGAGTCCGCTCGCCGACTATGCTCCCGGCGTCAGCATGCACGCCGTTGCGCTTAACGTCACCGATGTGGAAGCGGAGGCGGCAGCGCGCTACTTCTCGCGACTCACCAACGGGCCGCGCATACGAGTGATCGAAACCGCGCGGATTCCCCGGATGAGAGAGGCGGCCTTCGTCTACGCGCGCGCCCCCGGGTCCGGAACCGACACTCTCGGCAGGCGCATCGTCGAAGGTCCATCCGATTTCGAGCGCCACGAGCTCCGCGATGACGAGAACCTTTACGTGGCTTACGTCCCACCCGGCAGCGTCCGTCGCGGCCGATCGATCGCGTCGAGGGGCGTCGGGGGCGCCGCTACCGCGTGCGTCACTTGTCACGGCGCGGATCTCCGCGGCACCGCCGTCATTCCACCGATCGCCGGGCGCTACCCGACCTATATCGTACGCCAGCTGGTCGGCTTCAAGACGGGTGCGCGCTCAGCTCCAGCCGCGCAGCCAATGCGGACGGTCGCCGCCGGACTTTCCCTCGACGACATCATCGCCGTCGCCGCTTACGCGGGAACGCTGAAGGCGTCTTCGGGGGCGCACCGGCCGCGTTAGCGGGGTTCTATACTTCACGCCATGCCTGAGCAACCATGGTACCGAGAGCCGCAGACGTTTGTCGCCGTCGCCGCACTCATCGTCAGCGTCACGGCCGTTGCCGTTGGTCTCTACGAGGCGTCGCTGCAACGCCGGCACGACCGCGCCGAGGTGTGGCCGCACCTGGAGATCACGACTTTCGTGATGCCGCAGGGCGCGGCGATCAGGCTCACCAACACGGGAATCGGCCCGGCGATCGTGAAGAGCGTCGTGGTGAACGTCGACGGCAAGCCCAGGCGGAACTGGGAAGACGCGCTTAACGCGCTCCTGGGCAGGGCGCCCGGCCCTCACAGCAGCACGACGGTCACCGAGCATGCTTTCCGCGCCGGAGACGAAGTCACCCTTGTAGGCATCCAGAAGAGCGACATGCCGCCTGGCTTCTGGAGCTGGGTCGGGCGCGTGACACTTCGCGTGTGCTACACCTCCGTTTTCGACGAGTCGTGGATCGTCAGCGATGATCACCTCGGCGGGAACAGCAGATGGCAGAGCGTCGGCCACTGTCCTGCGCCAATGGCGGGGACAGATCTTTGATCTCCGGAGCCCGCCTCATCAAGCCGTCCGTTTTCATCTCGTTATTGGCATTGTAAAGGCCGGCGGTTAGCGCAATTTTTTCTGGATGACATACCGCGCTCGATTCCCGCGATGCCTCGGTTTCTTCAGCTTCGTGCTGCTCCATTCGCCCGCCAAGGCGAGCGCGCAAAACCCGACGTCAGTCGACTGGCCGGCCTACGCGCACGACGCCGCCGGCACCAAATACTCTCCCGCTGCGCAGATTCGGCGCACCAATGTCAAGCAGCTGGTGCCCGTCTGGACCTACCGCACCGGCGACTTCAGTCTTGGCGACGGGATGGCGCGCGACGAGACGACGCCGCTGTTCGTCGACAACATCCTTTACGCCTCGACGCCGTTCGGAGGCGTGCGGGCGCTAAACCCGGAAACCGGCGCCGAGCTGTGGTCGTTCGACTCGAGGCTCGATCTGTCGGGCGGGTACGGGGACTTCACCAATCGAGGCGTCTCGACCTGGCTGGATGCTGCGCGCCCCGTAGGTGCGCACTGCCGCCGGCGCATCTTCGTCGCAACGGTCGACGCGCGGCTGATCGCGCTGGACTCGCGGACCGGCCAGCCTTGCCCGGACTTCGGGACCGGCGGGCAGATACTGCTCGGTCGCGGCGTTCTGAACGATCCCGAGAAAGGCGAGTATGCGGTAACGTCTCCACCGGCCGTGGTCGGGAGCCTGGTAATTGTGGGATCGTCTGTCGCCGACGGGCGGCGCGCTGCCGCACCCAGTGGAGTCGTTCGCGCCTTCGACGTTCGGAGCGGAACGCTCCGTTGGTGGTGGGACCCGGTCCCGCGCGATCCGAGCGACCCCGCATACGCCACATGGGCCGGTAGCGACGCACATAAAACGGGCGCCGCCAACGCGTGGTCGGTCATCAGCGTCGACCCGTC
>DASXGU010000102.1:0-4665 GCA_036488915.1 Gemmatimonadaceae bacterium
TAATCGATGTATGCGATTTGTAAAATCGGCCTCGATGTCGTCAGCAGCGACCTAATCCCGTCGCGGCCGACGAACACTTTCCCGGCGCGATCCGCATTCGGCTCTGATCGCGGAAAATGTATACAAAGGCGCTACGAATCCTTAACAGCTTAGGCACCGCCAAAATCTTTCATGCCTCGACGCCCGTTCTCACATTGCCGTTACCACATCTCCAGGGAGAGTCGAGCAGTATGCGAAAACAACTCTTGTCTGCCATCACCGCATTGGCGGTGGCGGCGGCGACGGCGTTCGCCCAGGGCGGAACGACCGTCACCGGCCGCGTGACGAGCGATGCGGGAGTGCCTCTCGGAGGCGCAACCGTCTTCCTCGCCGGGACCAACATCGGCGCCCAGGCGAGCGACGATGGGAGCTACACTTTCGTCGTGCCCGCCAGCAGGGCCACCGGCGGGACGACCACGCTCACTGCGCGGGTCATCGGCTACACCGCCCAATCGGTGCAGGTGACGCTCAATCCGGGCGCCACCGTCACTCAGAGCTTCGCGCTGGCGATCAACCCGTTTCACCTCGGTGAAGTCGTGGTCACTGGAGCCGGAACGGCCACCACGCGTGAGCGACTGGGCGTCACCATCAACAGCGTCGACAGCGCCACGATTCACCGCGCCGCCGAGCCGCAGAACGTCGTCGCGGCGCTCGCGGCCAAAGCGCCCAACGTCAACGTGCGCACCCAGTCGGGTGAGCCGGGCGCCGGCGCCTCGATCATCATTCGCGGCGAGGCTTCGCTGACCGGCACCAATCAGCCGCTCTTCGTCGTCGACGGCCAGCCCATCGACAACCAGACGGTCTCCACCGCCACCCTCGCGCCGAACGGCGGAAATCTCGGCGACCGCCAGGGCGGCAACGTCACGCCCAATCGCGCCGCCGACATCAGCCCCGCCGATATCGAGAGCATCGAGATCCTCAAAGGCTCCGCCGCCGCCGCCATCTACGGGGCGCGCGCCGCCAACGGGGTAGTGCTCATTACGACCAAGCGTGGACGCGCCGGCCCCACCCGCGTCTCCATCGAGTCATCGACCAACATCGACAAAGCGCGACTCGTTGACTTCCTCCAGCACGACTATGCGCAGGGCTCACTCGCCAGAACCGTGAGAGGGAACCCGGCGCCGATTCCCGATGCCGCCGCGACGTGCGGCGACACTCCGGATTGCGCGCCGACCGCCGGCCGCACCTCCTGGGGCGAGAAGCTTCCCGCCGGTACGCCCACCTATGACCACATCGGAGAGCTGTTCCGCACCGGCGTCACCGCCGACAACAACGTGCAGATCTCCGGCGGGAACGACAGAACCAGCTTCTATACATCGGCTGGTCTGACGAACCAGGTCGGCATCATCCAGGGTCCCAACAACAAATACAATCGCGCCAGCTTCCGCCTGAAGGGCACCCAGGAAGTCGGGAGCAAGCTGACGCTCGGCGGCAACTTCAACTACGTCGACGCGCGCGGCTCCTTCGTGCAGCACGGCAATGACGTGTCGGGGCTGCTGATCGGAGCGCTGCGCACGCCACCGGCCTTCAACAATGAGCCGTACCTCACCGATCGGGGGCTGCAGCGCACGTACAGGTTCCCCAATCCGACCAGTGTCGATGCCTTCAACTGCTGCGCCTACTACGACAACCCGTTCTTCGCGGCCAACAGCAACGGCAATCGCAGCGAGGTAGGCCGCGCCATCTCCAACCTCAACGCCGACTGGAAGCCCCTGACCTGGCTGAGCGTCAAGGAAACTCTCGGCGGCGACTACTACACGGATTCGCGCCTGCAGGCGCTGCCCCAGACGTCGGCCAACGACGCGCAGGGGAGCGTCATCCGCGCGGACCAGACCAACCTCGTCATCGATCACAACCTCATCGCCTCGGCGACGACCGATCGGGGCGAAAACCTGAACGCGACGTTCACCGTCGGACAGAACCTCAACTCGCGCCGGTATCGCGCTCTGTCGTCACAGGGCGAAGGCCTCATCGGCCCGACCCCGCTGGCGATTCAGAACACCATCAACCAGACCGGTCTCGAGAACAAATCGCTCCGCCACATCGAGAGCTACTTCGGCCAGGGCGAGTTCAATCTGTACAACCAGCTGTATCTCACCGCCGGATTGCGCAACGACGGTTTCTCGACCTTCGGTGCATCGCAGCGGCGGCACACGTTCAAGAAAGCGTCAGCCGCCTGGACGTTCACCAACCTGCTGCACGGCGGTGACCAGACCGGCTTGCTCAGCTTCGGCAAGCTGCGCGCGGCTTACGGCGAAACCGGACGCGAGCCCGACGTGTACGCGTCTGTCAACGCGCTGAGCACCGTCGTCCAATTCGGCTCCGGCTTCGGTGATGCGCTTCGCACGTCGATCGGCGGAGTGCCCGGCGTCACCAGCAGTCTCCGAATCGGCAACCCTTCACTCCGTCCCGAGCTCCAGAAGGAGACGGAAATCGGCGCCGATCTCGGCTTCCTGAATCAGAAAATCGATCTCTCGGTCGTCGGCTACAACAAGAAATCGACCGACGTGATCCTGCCCATCACCGTGAACGCGGCGGGAACCGGATTCACCAGCGCGTTCAGGAATACGGGCGCGCTGTCGAACAAAGGCCTCGAGATCTCCTTCAACGCTCGGCCCTATACCAGTCAGAATCTGGCGTGGGACTTTGGCGTCCAATACGGTCGCAATAAAGGCAACGTCACCAACCTCGGTGGCGCGCAGATCTTCGATCTGCTCGAGGGCTTCGGCGCCAATGAGGCAGAAGGCGCTGACGTTATTGGATACGCACCCGGAGTCATCATCGGAACCGGATTCGTGCATTGCGGACGCGGAACCCAGATCGCGGTGCCGGGAATGGGCGCGGCGAACCAGGACATAGACGCGCTCTGTGGGGCGACGCCGGGTGGCTACAAGAAAAACGCGCTGTTCCTCGGCCCCAATGGGCTGCCCATAGCAGATCCCGAGGTGCGTGTCATCGGTGATCCGCATCCCAAGTACACGATGTCTTACACGACCTCGATCAAGCTCATGAACAAGGTGTCGCTGTCGGGGCTGCTCGACGTGAAGAAAGGTGGCACCCAGTACAACGGAACCCGCGGCGCGCTCTACGTCTTTGGAACCCACAAGGACACGGATCGTCGCAGCGGCACCGGGACTTACGGCGTCGACTACGACACCAAGACGTATCCGGATGTCGCGGGACCGGGGAAGGGAGTCGTCGGTCTCAAGACCCCGGTGGATTGGGAAAACTGGCTGAGCATCGTCGGGACCGGCGGCGGGTTCACCGGCCCGGGCGAGCAGTTCATGGAAGACGCGGGGTGGGTCAAGCTGCGCGAGATCGGTCTCACATTCTCGCTCGATCAGCCCTTCATCAAGAGCCTGACCGGCTTCAGCTCGGCCGACATCCGCATCGCCGGCCGCAATCTGAAAACATGGACCCAGTACCGCGGCTTCGATCCGGAGGTCAACAACGCCGGCGCCGAGTTCCTCACTCAGGGACTCGACTGGTTCGCGAACCCGCAGTCACGCTCGTTCGTGCTCTCACTCAGCCTAAACCGGTAATGCCAAGGAGAATTGCAGTGATAAAACTTCGATACTTTGCCGCTGTCGCCCTCGGTGTGCTGGCGACGGGCTGCAAGAGCGACTTCCTCACGGGAGGGGAGCTCAGTACAGATCCCAACCGACCAAGTCAGGCGAGCGCGAATCAGCTCTTCGCCGCGTCAGAGGCGGCAATCTGGGCGCTGCTCGGCAGCGATCCCGCGCGGGTGACGGGAATGTGGGCTCGCCAGTTCGCGGGCGGACAGAACCAGTACCAGAGCATCTACAACTATTTGTACGACGAAGGAATCCAGAGCGGCTTCAACATCGGGCTGTACGCCGCCGGTGGTCTGGTCGACATCGTGCGCGCCCAGAAGATCGCCAAGGACGAGAGCAACTTCGCGCTGCTCGGAATCCTCCAGGTGCAGGAGGCGATCACCATGGGGACGGGCGCCGACTTGTTCGGCGACCTCGTCTATTCCCACGCGCTGTCGAACGAAGAAAATCCGCCGCTCGACAACCAGCTCGCCGTGTACGATTCGGTTCAGAAGCTCCTCACGGCGGCGATCGGCAACATGGCGAGCACCGCCGCGACGAGCTCTCCACCGGCGGGGTCGGATCTCGTTTACGGCGGCGACACCGGCTTGTGGACGGCGCTCGCCCACACGCTCAAGGCTCGATTCTACCTTCACACCGCCGAAGTGCGCCCGACGTCGTATGCCCAGGCGCTGACGGAAGCGCAGCAGGGAATATCGTCGGATGGCGGAAATTACTTCGGCGCGTTCACGTCGAACGCCGCCGAAACGAACTTCTATTTCCAGTTCGAGGTGACCGCGGGCCGGGCGGGTTATCTGATTCCCGACCCGCAGTTCGTCGCGCTGCTCGACGCTCGTAATGATCCTCGACGCGCCGAATACTTCAACGCCGGTGCGACGCGACTGAGCAACGATCGGCTCGCTCCCAACTTCCAGCAGCCGTTCGTCACGTATGACGAGAACACCCTGATCTGGGCCGAGGCGGCGTATCGCACCGGCGACCAGGTCACCGCTCTCGCCAAGCTCAACGAGGAGCGCGCCAATCACGGGCTCGCTCCCGAGGCGGTGGCCGG
>DASXGU010000178.1:0-6015 GCA_036488915.1 Gemmatimonadaceae bacterium
GGACGGCGATTCTGGTCCTGGCGACTCTGACGATGCTGGTCGGGGCCGGCGGCGCGCTCTGGAAAACGACCCGGTTCAACTAACCCTTCGAGCGGAACTTCTTCCACAGGGGCGGCGCAAAGGAAAGGGCGAGCAGTACCAAGGCAGCCGCGACAGCGTAGAGGTAGGGTGCCTTGCCACCGCCCTTCACCCCGGCGGCGACACGATCCCCGATGAAAGTCGCCATCAGCGTGCCGGGAATGATTCCAATCGCCGTGCCGGCGAAGAAAGCGAAGGGGCTCAATTTGGCGATTCCCGCCGCGTAGTTGAACGCGCCAAAGGGAACGATGGGCATCAGCTGCAGACGCAGCGCTGTCAGAAAGACGCTGCCTTTCCTGAGACCGTGCAGCTTTTCCTGGTAGCCATCGAGAATCCGGCGCGCCGGTTTCGACCAGACGCCGCGCGCGAGATAGTAGCCGGCAACGGCACCGATCATCGACCCGATCCAAACGATGATGGAGGCTCTGACGAAGCCGAAGATCGCGCCCGATGCGTAGGCCAGGGGGCCAACTGGAAGCGCCAAGGCCGCCACCGCGGCGTAGATGAGGGTGTAGCTGATGGTGACCCATTGGTTACCCCCGGCGCCGGCAGCCGCGGCGGTAACCTTCTGGGTGTGGAAGTAGCCCAGCTTCCATGCGGCGACAGCGAGCGCCGCGTAGAGGATGACTGGTGCGATGACGCGCGCCTTGTCTCCGGCGCTCAGCTTTTTCCGGCCCGGCGTCACCGACGCCGCAGGGCTTCGCTGATCGCCTTTTCGGCCAGTGGCGCCATCATCTGATATCCGGCGAGTGTCGGATGCACGCCGTCGGAAGCCAGCCCCGCTCTCATGCCGCCGCGCTCATCGGCCATCGCCGAGTGGTAGTCCAGATAAACAGCATCATGGGCAGCAGCCCATTCCCTCATCCACTTGTTGATGGCGATGATCTTGGGAGCGGGCTGGAGTCCCGGCCTCCACGGATAATCGTAGACCGGCAGGATCGACGAGAGCACGACGCGGATGCCATTCGCCTGCGCTATCTCCGCCATCGACGCGATGTTGTTCTCGATCATCTCGAGAGTCGAGGGCCCGGTGTTGCCTGCGATATCGTTGGTGCCGGCGAGAATTACCACGACCCTTGGCTTGAGGGCGACTACGTCCTGCTGGAATCGAACCAGCATCTGGGGCGTCGTCTGGCCGCTGATGCCACGGCCGATGTAGGGTTTGCCGGGAAACATGGCCGCGAAGTGCGGGGCCCAGCCTTCGGTGATCGAGTTCCCCATGAAAACGACGCGGTTTTCTCCCCGAGCCGGCGCCGCCAGCGCTGCATTGGCTTCCTGATACTTGTGCAAGTCCGGCCAGTCGTTGCGGAGCTTTTCATCCTGGGCTTCGCGCTGCTTCGCCAGCTCTTCGGCGGTGGGTTGCGCGGGTTGCTGGGCAAGCACCGGTGTTGAGAGCAGCATCATGAAGACCAATGTAGACGCGGCCATCGTGGTCATTGGAAACCCTCGGTGTTCTGGATTGGTCAACGGCTTTGCGCGGGGCTCGTGACGATCGGCATCAGACGGCGACGCCAGATCGAGTATCCCATCTCGTTCATGTGGAGACTGTCGGCGACGAGCAGGTCCATGCGTGGCTTGCCGTCGGCGCCGAGCATCGGGGTGAACACATCGACGTAGCCGAGTCCCCGACGGCCCGCGATGTAGTGCCGCACCAGGTCGTTCGCCTGCTTCATCTTGTCCAGCAACGAGACACGCGACCAGCTCGGCTTGATCGATACGAAGACGATGCCGGTGCGGGGCAACGTGTCGTGGATCAACGAGACGAAGGACTCGAACCGGCTCAGAATCTCTTCGGGCGTGCGCCCCGCTGCCAGATCGTTGTCGCCCGCGTACAGCACGATCAGTCGGGGCTTGTACGGAATGACGATCTGCGGCGCGCGATACACGACATCGCTGAGCTCCGACCCGCCGAACCCGCGCTGGATGACGTTCTCTCCCGGAAAGTCGGCAGCGAGGTGCGGCCACATTCTGATGGAGCTGCTGCCGACGAAGACGACGCCACCAGCGCGCGGTGGATTTAGCCGGTCTGATTTCAGAAATTCGGCAATCTCATCGGCGAATCTCGCAGTGTCGGCGCCAGTCGCAGCCGGGTACGCGGCAGTCGACTGCGACAGGGCGACGGATGGAGCGAACAGAAGGAAAGCGGGCAGCAGCAGGATGTGGCGCATGGCACAACTATACTGCAGAAAGCTCCCGAACGACGGCCTGCACGGCCTGGACGTGGCCCGGAATCTGGACTTTCGGAAAAACGCGCGCGATCCGGCCACCGCGATCGAGGATCACCGTAGTGCGCTCCACACCCATGTACTTCCGTCCGTAAAGGGTCTTCTCCTTCCAGACTCCGAAGGCGTCGGCGAGCCGATGACCGTCATCGGCGAGCAGCAGATAGGGCAGCTGATACTTCTTCTTGAATTTGCGGTGTGATTCGACTCCATCGGGACTGACTCCCAGAATCACGGCATCGAGCTCCCCGAACCGGGGAAAGGCGTCGCGAAAATCGCACGCTTCCTTGGTTCAGCCCGAGGTGTTGTCCTTCGGGTAGAAAAACAGAACGACGTTTTTTCCCGCCAGCGAGTCGAGGGTCACCGTCGTGCCGTCGTCGGCGGTCAACGAAAATCCGGGCGCGCGATCGCCTTCTTTCAGCAGCCGGCGCTCCCGGGGGCTGGTGCTATCGAACGCATTGAAAGAACTGGGGCGAGAGCCTCACGGTATCGATGCGGCCGGCAATAACGTCCACCGCCGCCGAATCGGCCAGGTGCGCGAATGCGTGCACCACCAGGTGGTATCGGCCCGGCGGCAGGCTCGGGAACACGAATCCGCCGGCGCTGTCCGCCGTCGCCGACGCATGCGGAGCGTCGGGAGCCCCGCCCGGAGTGGTGGCCAGGATGGCGTAATGCGGCAGGGCGCCCCCGGAATCGGCGAGCGTGCCGATCACTCCGCCGTAACCAGGTCCCGGCGCCGGATCGTTGGGGAGCTCCGGAAGAATTCCCTTCGACCGCACGTGACTGCTGCAGCGCCCCGTCGCAGTCATCACATCCATCGACGTAGCCCGGTGGCAGGCGCCAGTCACCAGACACGCGCCCACCAACACGACGATTCTAGAAATCCCGGCCAATCGTCCGCAACCGTCTTCTGACGCGCCGCGGCAGAAAGAACGCCGCCGCGACCAGAACGCGCTCGAGATCGAGTGATCTCAGCTGCCGCGGATCTCCCATCCAATGGTCGAGCAGAACCGGTCGGCCGGCGTTGGCAATCAGTCGCTGCAACGCCAGTACGAGCACGAACAGGTCGTCGACTTCGCCGATGAAAGGGACGAAATCGGGGATGAAATCCATTGGCAGCATCACGTAGGCGATGGCACCCGCGACGAGCAGCTTGTCGGTGTTGGAGACGCGCCGGTCGGTCAGCAGCCCGACCAAGAGCCGCAGGAAGTTGGGGATGTCCTTGAGCGCCGACATGACTGTGCGCTTGGCTCCGCTGCGCGGCGAAGCACCGATCGGCGGAGCAGCGTCGGTTGTCTCGCGTGACCGCGTCTCCGCGCGGGTCGAGCTGGCGGTCGACCCGCCAGCGGTGGCATGCCGCCTTCGCGACGATGCTGTTCTCGAACGCGCGGATTGAGCTTTCACTTGCGCTGATCTCCGGGTGGCGTTGGTGGCTGGGCTTCGGCGGGTGGCTTGGTTGTGGCCACCGACGAAACGACTCCCGCGATCTCAGTTGCAACTGACTTGCCAGCGTTGGCGACGTCGGTCACCACCCCGACCGCCTTGTTCATCACGCTCATCGTCCCACCTATCACCCCGGCCGACATTCGCCCTGCGCGGAGAGTATCCTCGATCCCTTCGGCGAAGCGCTTGAGCGGGTTGGGCGCGGCAGAGACTTTCGGCGCGTACTTCGACTCGAGGAAATCGATGTAATCGAGGATCTGGTAGATCTTCTCCTCGGGAAGCGTGTCGAGCTTCCGGATCAGTCTTTCACGCAAGATGTCGTTCATTCACTCCCGCCTCCTCTCCAGCGTGCGCGATGCCCACGAACATCAATATGCACATAATTGGTGCTGGAGTGTCCGCTGGTATAGATGCCAAGCCCTCCGACCAGGTCGGGATGCTTCAGCTCCACGATCTCTACCGCCAAACCTACCATACGGCTGTCGATCGCGGTGATCTTGCCGTCGCCGTTGGCGTCGATGGCCACGTCGGCGGCGTCGCCGTACTGATGCTGGCTGTCGCTGGCAGCGCGCTGGACCCGCCTATTGTGCTCCGGCGCGCGAAATCCCGAGTGCACGTCGATGTCGATGTCGGCGACCGCCTTGTCGCCGTGCCAGCGGGCGATCTCCTGGATGACCAGCTCCAGCTTGTCGAGCAGCTTGGGATTGACCGCGGCGTAGCTGGGCCAGACTCCCTGTTGATCGTGGTTCAGGAAGTCGCCGACCTTGAGGTGCTTGGTGATCGGCAGATCGATGTCGGCGGGCCTGATCTCCAGAAACCCTTCCGGCGGCGGCGTTTTGCCGCGGACGCGCTCGGCCAGGTAGGTGCCGATCCGGTAGCCCCGCAGCATGCCACGCTCCTTCTCGCTGAAAGGGACCAGGACGGCCAGCGTGAGGCCCTCGACCATACGCTGCTGCCCGGCCTTGAGCAGCGCAAGACGGTAGAACCCGGCGCTCGGCGGCGACTGCACCTTGTCGCCGGTGAGCGGCTGAGCGCCCGTAGAAAGCACTGTGTCGCCGACTCTCTCCCACGCGTAGTGCAACGACGTCGGGTCGCCGTGAACGTCCAAAGGATAGGAGATCTGCTGCGACGGCAATGCGAAAGTCAGCTTGACCTCGCCGCTGGCGCCGTAGGCGCTTATCGATGGCTCGGCGAGCGGGACGACCGAGCTGCGGAGGAACATGCCGATCGGCTTCTCGGTGGTGTCGTCCGCCGCCTGGAGGAACTGAAATGCCCCCACCAGAGCCATTGCTCCGACGGAGGCCCAGACGAAGCGCGTGGTGCGCCTTCTTCTTACCGGGAGATCGTCGGGAAGCTCCAGCTCTTCCCCGGTGGGATGGTCCCTCCTCTCCCCTACGACCGCAGACTCCAAGCTTCCCTTCGACTTCTACTAATAGATGTAAACGGGAGTCCCAATCGCGACCATCGGATAGAGTTTCTCGACGTCTTCGTTGCGCATGCGAACGCAGCCGTGGCTGACCGACTGCCCGATGGTCTCGGGGTGGTCGGTTCCATGGATGCCATAGCCGTCGCCGAGGTCGAGGCGGCGGGTACCCAGCACGCCCGCGTAACGCCGGGCGGTAGTGCCATAGGGCGGGACGATGATGTTGCCATTCGCGACAATCTCCTTGCCTTCAACTCCTCCTCCTAATGACACCGCATTTCCGTTCCCGTAACGCTTTACGACCTCTCCATTTTGCGTTGTAATCACACCCCCGTCGCCCGTCTGAATCGCCTGGCCGGGATCCAGATGGACGACGCCGAGACCTCTTTTGTGAGCTTGCTCGACATAGTGCCAATCGGGCGGAACCCAGGAGGGATTTTCATCTTTCGCTTTTACGGTGAGCCGGCCGCGAGGTGTCTCGAATCGCCACTGGCCGTTCGATCCGCCGACGAGCTCCTTGCCGCTCCCCGTCGCCACCGGCGCTTCGAAGAGCACCTGTTTCCCCTGCTTGTACCATAGCCGGTGATCGGCCATGCTGACCACTATGTAAGGCTCGTTCGTCGCTTCAGCCGCGGTGGAGCTGAGCAGGTTGTTCAGGCTGTCTCCGGTCATTCCCAGCTTCGACTTCACCTCGTTCAGCACGCCGAGGTTGTCGTTGTAGACCATGCGGTTGACGTCGCGCTGGTAACGCAGCTCGGCCGTCTTCGTGAGCAGCATGACGCTCAGGATCGCCGCCACGACGAACCCCGTGATCAGCATCCAGACTGTCTTTCCGCCGTATGAAAAGAT
>DASXGU010000249.1:0-15837 GCA_036488915.1 Gemmatimonadaceae bacterium
GGGCGGGTATGGGGACTTCACCAATCGAGGCGTCTCGACCTGGCTGGATGCTGCGCGCCCCGTAGGTGCGCACTGCCGCCGGCGCATCTTCGTCGCCACGGTCGACGCGCGGCTGATCGCGCTGGACTCGCGGACGGGCCAGCCTTGCTCCGACTTCGGGACCGGCGGGCAGATACTGCTCGGGCGCGGCCTTCTGAACGATCCCGAGAAAGGCGAGTATGCGGTAACGTCTCCGCCGGCCGTGGTCGGGAGCCTGGTAATTGTGGGATCGTCTGTCGCCGACGGGCGGCGCGCTGCCGCACCCAGTGGAGTCGTTCGCGCCTTCGACGTTCGGAGCGGAGCGCTCCGTTGGTGGTGGGACCCGGTCCCGCGCGATCCGAGCGACCCCGCATACGCCACATGGGCCGGTAGCGACGCACATAAAACGGGCGCCGCCAACGCGTGGTCGGTCATCAGCGTCGACCCGTCGCGAGATATGATTTTCGTACCCACCGGAAGCGCCAGCCCCGACTTCTTCGGCGGCGAGCGGCTCGGCCAGAACCTGTACGCCAATTCGGTGGTCGCGCTGCGCGCATCGACGGGCAGGATGATCTGGCACTTTCAGGCCGTGCACCACGATCTGTGGGACTACGACGTGCCCGCACAGCCGGTGTTGTTCACCATGCACCGCGGCGGACGAGACATCCCGGCGCTCGCCCAGGCGACCAAGATGGGATTTCTGTTCGTGCTCGATCGGGAGACTGGCAAGCCGCTGTTCCCCGTCGAGGAGCGGCCGGTGCCGGCGAGCGATGTGCCCGGCGAGCGCGCCTCGCCAACGCAACCTTTCCCGACCGTGCCGCGTCCTCTCTCGCCAACCAGCTTCGATATCAAAGATGTCTTCGGCGTCACGGAGGCCGGACGCAACTGGTGTCGCGAACAGCTCGCTGGGGCCCGCTCCACGGGAATTTTCACTCCGCCATCGACGACACCCACTGTCATTTTTCCGGGCAACATCGGCGGATCCAACTGGAGTGGCATCGCGCTGGACCCGATTCGTCATTTGGCCATCGTCCCCACCAACCGTCTGATCACGCTCGTGGACCTCATTCCCCGAGCCGACCTGCACCAGCGGGCGATGGGCGGCACGCGGTTCGACGAATTCGCTCCGCAGGCGGGCACGCCATACGGTATGCGCCGCCGACATCTGGTCTCACCCGACGGCGCGCCGTGCAACCCCCCGCCGTGGGGAATGCTTTCCGCTATCGATCTGGAGACGGGAAAGATCAAGTGGGAGCGTCCGTTCGGACGGGTCGCAAAGCTTGCCGGCGTGGCGGGGAGCGAGAATTGGGGATCACCCAACCTGGGCGGCGCGATGGTCACGGCGGGCGGCCTGATCTTCGCCAGCGGCGCCGTCGATCACACCCTCCACGCGTTCGACATCGACACGGGGACCGAGCTCTGGTCAGCCAGTCTTCCGGCGGGAGTCCATGGTTCACCGATGACCTTCATGAGTCCGTCCGGGCGGCAGTTCGTCGTCGTCGCGGCTGGCGGTCACAAGGAGCTGCATGCAGCCGCGGGAGATTTCGACAGGGCGGGCGACTACATAGTCGCTTATGCGCTGCCATCGAAAGCGGATCACCCCGAGCAGCCGGCGCCGATCACCTCGGGCCACTATGAAGGTCACATCGTGCTCGATCGTACGCGGCTCGGTCTCGGATGGGATCTCGTCGTCAACGGCAGCGATGTCCGCGTCGCCCTCAAGACGACAGGGATCGACGTCACCGGCCGGGGGACCGGCCGCGTCAAGGGTGACACTCTCGCGCTCGACGTGGATTGGACTTTCGCCGCGCAGCATTGCTCGGGAACGATGCACCTCCAGGGCAACACCGCGAATCACGCCACCGCGATCATAGGTGAGCTGAGCTACGTAGATGGGTGCGCCGGGGGCGGCACCAAACCCGGCACGTTTGCCGTGTGGAAAGGGAGTCGGGCCGAGTCGACGGTGGCGGATGCAGCGCACTATTGACTCCCGTGGCGCTCTGGCTGCATCGCTGATCTGCACGCGAGCACAGGAGAGGGACAATGCTTGGATCCGCTGATCTGATCGCGTTCGTGCCAACTCGCGATCCCGTCAAGGCGCGACAGTTCTACGAGAATACGCTCGGCCTCGAGTTCATCAGCGCCGATCGGTTTGCTCTGGTGTTCAACGCCCACGGCACGAGCCTGCGCGTCGCCGACGTGTCGGAAATAGAGGGCTTTCGGCCGGCGCCCTTCACCATCGTCGGCTGGAAGGTGACCAGCGCCAGCGATTCAGTGGGCGATCTCGTCAAGAAGGGCGTGCGCTTCGAGCGGTTTCCCGGAATGGATCAGGATGCAGCGGGAATCTGGGAATCGCCGAGCGGGGCAAGAGTGGCGTGGTTCAAAGATCCCGACGGGAACATTCTCTCCATCACCCAGGTGTGAGCAACGGGTAGACGACCTCGGCGGCAGTGCCGGGACCGAATGCCGTACTTCACTTCGTCGGCACCGCTCCATATATCAGTATGCAAGACGATGGGGGTGAGCAACGTGGGATATCCAAATGAAAGCAAAGCCTACCGCGCCGCGCGAAATGCGCTGCTCAAAGACGAGCAGGAGCTTATCGACAAAGTAAAATCCGTGGCGAAAAAACGCCGCGGGCTTCCTTCCGGCGGACAATTGAAGGAGGACTACTCCTTTCAGTGGGCCAACGATGGGAAGGTCGGGAAGAGCGTGAAGTTCTCCGAGCTGTTCGGCGACAAGAACACGCTGCTGCTCTACTCGTTCATGTTCGGCCCCAACTGGGACAATCCCTGCCCTTCCTGCACATCGCTCGTCGATGGGTTCGATCGCAGCTGGTACCAGGTCAGCCGTGACGCCGCTTTCGTTGCCATCGCCAAAGCCCCGGCCGAACGAATAAATGCGTGGGCAAAACGGCGTGGATGGTCCCAGATGGCGCTGGTTTCCGGATTCAACTCGTCTTTCCAGGCCGACTACAAATGTCAGGGCGACTCCGATGACATGCAGTTACCCGTGATGCACGTATTCAGGAAACAGAAGGGAAAGATCTTTCATTTCTGGGCCACTGAGCTGCCGTCGAATCACGTCGACACAGTGTGGCCGTACTGGAATCTCATGGACTTCACCCCAGAAGGCCGGCCGGACATTCCGGTCCCCCCACAGAATTTCCGGTCGGAATTCCTGGAAGAGCACTACCTGAGTAAGAAGTAGCCTCCCCGCTTCCCGTTTCCCCCTAAAACACCAGCGTCTGGATCGAATGCGGTAAGCTGGTGACCTCGGCCGCGTTTCCGGCGACCCACAGGTTGTACTTGATCTCCTTGTCACCACGATTCATCACCACCGTGGCGACCGTCCCATCCGGATTGACGAAGGCAGTCGACTGCAGCGCGCTCCTGCTCGGCGAGCTGGCGATTCGTCGGGCGCCGGGCCGGATGAATTTCGAGAAGTGGCCGATGTAGTAGTACGAGTTGGTGTAGATCAGCTCACCCGTCCTCGTGTCGGCATGGATCGGCGCGAAGCAGAAGTTGCCGACGTGATTCGGGCCGCCCTGTTCATCGAGCAGGACGTTCCAGTCCGTCCAGCCCACGGCGCCATCATTGAAGTCGTTGATCATAGAGTGGCCGTAATACTCACCCAGCGACCAGTCGTGATAGCGCGCGGCGTCGAACGATGCGGGCGTCCCCTCGGTGAAGATGAGCGGCTTGTCGGGGAAAGTCTCGTGGACGAGCCGGACGTTGTCGAACATCATCTCGCCGCCGGACCACGGCTCGTACCAGTGGTATCCGATGCCCCACACGTACTGCGCGGCCTTGGGGTCGGCGAGAATCGTGCTCACCCTCTGGTAGATCAGATCGCGGTTGTGGTCCCAGGCAATGATCTTCCTGTCGCCCAGGCCCGCCCGATGCATGGTGGGGCCGAGAAAGTTCTTGAGGAAGTCGCGCTCGTCTTCCGCGGAATAGATGCAGGATTCCCAGGTCTGAGTCGCCATCGGCTCGTTCTGGATGGTCGTGCCCCAGATCGGAATCCCTTCGCTCTCGTACGCCTTGATGAACCTGGTGTAGTAATTCGCCCACGACTGATAGAACTCGGGCTTCAGCTTTCCGCCGTGCAGCATGTCATTGTTGGTTTTCATGAACGCCGGCGGACTCCACGGGCTGCAGAAGAGTGTCAGCTTGCCGCCCGCCGCGGCGATCGCCCGCTTGGTGAACGGAATTCGGAACCGCCGGTCGTGCTCGACGCTGAACGACCTGAGATCCTTGTCGCCTTCGGTCACGTAGGTGTAGCTGGCGGACGAGAAGTCGCAGCTGTGGATGTGGGTTCGTCCCAGGCGGTAGCCGATGCCTTTGTCGGGATCGAAATAGGCCTCCAGAACCTCGCGTTGCTTCGCCGCCGGAATCCTGGCGAACGTCTCCGCCGACGCGTCGGTCAGGGCCCCGCCGATTCCGATAATCGACTGTGCTCTCTTGGTCGGATCGACGAAGACGCAGATCTGGGTCTCCAGCGGCTGACTCATGCGGGTGAACGAGAGCGTATCGGTTTTGGAGAGCCTGTGGCTGGTCTGACTGGCGGTAGTGTAGACGATGACGTTTCTCGCCTGCGCAGCGTCCACCACTGGCGGCTCGACATTCGACGATGGCTGTGGGATTATCGACGGTGGCAGCTTGCTTTTACCCAAGACCAGTGCCGACGACGACGCTACCAGAAACTCCCTGCGATCAATTTTCATGGAAGGTGGTTTGAGGTTAGGATAAAATACGGCGTGCCTTCCTCTGCCGCTTCACCGGTCATCAGCGTCTCCAATCTCGCCAAACGCTACGGAAAGACCGTCGCGGTCGCGGACGTCTCGCTCGAGGTCTACGAGGGCGAGATCTTCGGCCTCATCGGCCCAAACGGGGCCGGCAAAACGACCACCATGGAGTGCGTCGAGGGCAATCGCGTGCCCGACCACGGCACCATCAGAGTCCTCGGCCTCGATCCGCGCCGAGATGCCAATGCGCTGCGGCAGCGCATTGGAGTCCAGCACCAGGAAGCCCAGCTCCAGAAACGAATCAAAGTCTGGGAAGCCGTCGATCTCTGGCGCTCGCTCTATGAGAGTGTCACCGACACCGACGCGCTCCTCACCCGACTTGGACTCGAAGCGAAGCGCAACGCCTGGTTCATGACCCTCTCTGGTGGCCAGAAGCAGCGGCTATTCATAGCGCTGGCGCTGATCCACGAGCCCGAAGTCGTCTTTCTCGACGAGCTCACGACGGGGCTGGATCCGCAGGCGCGTCGCGCCATCTGGTCCCTCGTGACGGGAATAAGAGATCGCGGCACGACTGTCTTTCTTACCACCCACCTGATGGAAGAAGCGGAGCGACTCTGCGATCGCGTGGCGATCATCGAGCACGGCCGCATCATCGAGGTCGGAACGCCCGACGAGCTCGTGCACAGGCACTGTCCCGAGCGAGCCGTTGTCTTCACCAGCGACGACGCAGATGTCGCTGGCCGCATGGATCAACTCGGAGCGGTGGCTAAAGCGGACGGAAAGGAATCGACCTATACCATCGTCGGCGTCGGCGACGACTTCGTGACTGACGTGATCACCGCCATTGCACGCGAGGGCATCCGGGTCCGCGGATTTCGCACCGAGATGCCTACGCTGGAAGACGTTTTTCTCAAGCTCACCGGTCACGGAATCCGCGACTGATGCGAATCCATTTCCTGCGCGGATTCTGGAAGCTCACATGGCTCGAGGCCAAGATCTTCACGCGCGAGCCGATGGGTTTTGTCGGAACACTGCTGATGCCGCTGGTGGTGTTCATCGCCCTCGGCCGCGCATTCAGCCTGGACAAGCCGGCGGTCGCGGTGCCGGTCGACCTGCCCTTCAACCCCGCGATCTTCGCGGTGGTCCTGATCGCCCTCAGTGCGGTCCAGTCACTGGTCGCGATCATCTCTATCTATCGGGAGGGCGGGATTCTCAAGCGACTGCGCTCGACGCCGCTTTCGCCGGTGACGATCATGGGCGCGCAGGTGGTGGTGAAGCTGGTCTTCACCGTAATCAGCTTGTCGCTGTTGATACTCGCGGGCCGCCGCCTCTTTCCCGGCGTTCTGGGCGTCAACGTCTTCAGCTTCACCTTCGCCGTCCTGCTCGGCACCTTCAGCATTCTCTCGCTTGGTTTCGTGCTCGCCAGCCTGGTCCCGACCGCGCGCTTCGCCCAGCCGATCAGCGCCGCGGTGCTCTACCCGATGCTGGCGATTTCCGGGTTGTTCTATCCGGTCGGGCGATTCCCGACGTGGTTGAAGGGGATCGCATCCGTGTTGCCGACGACCCACGCGGTTGCGCTGCTGCAGGGAGTGTGGAATGGTTCGAGCTGGAGCACACAATGGGTGGACGTCGTAGCACTCGTTGTACTGTTTCTCGCCTACACCGCTCTTTCGACAAGAGTGTTTCGGTGGGAGTGAGGGGGAGTAAATGAGAGGTACGACCGGAGGTCTGCGAGTAAGGTCCACGCTTCAGCTACGGTAACACACCGGGCCTCGACGCAGACGCGACGAGTGAGCGAATGGCCTGAGCGACCGCCGTCGCCGCCGGTGGATCATAGTTGGAGAGGACTGCGATCACGTAGCCGTTCGGATAGATCGAGAGCTCGGCGTTGACTCCAGGCCCGCCGCCGTTGGCCCGGAATTCTCCGCCCTGGGAGAACCGCGACCCGAGCACCGCGCTCGTGTGAGCAGCGTCCAGCAGACGATGCGAGACCAGCGCATTCGCCAGGCGAAGCAGATCACCGACGGTCGAGAAATCGTCGCCGGCGGGACCGGACACCCCGGCCTCGAATGCTGTGTTCGGCCGTAGACCCTGCGTACCAGGGTTGTGTTGGGCCACCGCAGCCCTCGCTTCTTCGGGATTGAGCTGTTTCCCGTCGGGCCCAATGATGAGAAGTCGCGCGGGGCCGGCGTCGCCTGGCCGCGGTCCGGCGCCCGCGAGTCGCCGATCACCAGTCACAGGTCCATCCGGGCTTTGCGCCGTGTACCCCAAGGCGTCATTGGCCAATTTGAGTTGGCTGTCGTATGGGCCGGTCGAGGTCATGCTTGCCGGTTCGAAGATGTGCTGGCGCACGTAATCGTGATAGGATTGGCCGGTAACCCGCTCGATGATGGCGCCGAGTACGACATAACCGCCGTTGCTGTACATATCGCTGGAGCCGGGCGCGAACAGCAGCGAATCCCTGTCGAACAGATCGAGGTAGTCGCGCGTCGTACGCAGCTTGGCGTGGCTGGCGAGGAAGCGCTCATTCCAGAATGAGCCGATGCCCGAGCGGTGGTGCAGAAGCTGATCGATCGTGACTTTGGATCTCACCGTTGGGTTCGGATAATCCGGAAGCCGCTTCCCGACGGTATCGGAGAGGGAGAGCTTCTCCGATTGTGCGAGCTGCTGAATCGCGATCTGTGTGATGAGCTTGGTCATCGATGCGATCTGAAGCCGCGTGTCAGTCGCCATCCGCGTTTGCGTCTGGCGATTGGCCAATCCCGCGGCGCGCTTATAAAGAACCCGTTCGTTTCGCGCTACCAGGGCGACGCCCGAGAACTCTCCGGCGGCGATCCTGGCCGTGACCACCGAATCGATGCGAGAGGCCATCAGCGCGTCGTCTCCCTGCGCGGACGCCGAAGGGGAACGTGCGAAAAAGGCGGTAACAGCCGACATGTACAGAACGAGGGGAAGGTGCTTCACTTCATCTCCGGATAGGTGTCTGATCAAAGACAGCCGGCTGGAGAGATTGTGAGCTCAGGCTAAAACGGCCACCGGCTCACATCGAAGACGGACTAACTGTCTTTTACTCAGGGGATGACTGATTCCGATGCTTTGCTCGTTGGTCGCGTACGGTCCGGAGACAGCGCGGCTGCTGACGCTCTCTTGCGGCGGCACTTCCGCGCCGCGTATCTCGTGGCTTTCGCCGGCGTTGGCAATTCGGCGGACGCCGAAGACGTCGTTCAGGACGCGTTCATCAAGTGCCTCGATCACATCGATGACTGTGAGAATCCAGCAATGTTCGGTGCGTGGCTGGCGAGAATCGTGAGAAACACCGCTCATAACCGAAGGGATTACCTGCGGGTGCGCGAGACCCAGCCGCTCGAGCGGCTCGACATCCCCTCCCGCCACCGCGCCGATGAGGCCGTTGAGTCGCGGGAATTGCGGCAGACACTATTGGCGGCGCTCGCGCGGTTGAGCGACCAACAGCGCGAGGTAGTACTTCTCCACGATCTCGAGGGATGGCGTCACGCGGAAATCGCCAGCGAGCTGGGGATATCGCCCGGCATGTCGCGCCGTCATCTGAGCGATGGGCGAAAGAAACTGCGAGAGATACTGGGAGACTATGCTCGGCTGGAGCCCGATCATGACTGACGAACCGAAGACCGGTCGCCTCGACCTGCGCGCTCTCGAGGACGGCGACCGAGCGCGTGGCGCCGACGAAATAATCCGGCGCGCGATTCTTGGAAGCGCGAGGATGCGAGGCGCGCTCGCCGATGACGATCCCCGGGATTTGCGAAGGTATCTGCGACCTGCGATGCTCGCCGCCGGCATACTGGTCGTTATCGCGGTGGGTACGGTGCGTACCACGCGGTACCAGCGCCGAACCCCGAGTCCCATAACATCGATTGCCGGCTGGACCGAGACGCACCACCTCCCTTCCAACGGCGAGCTTTGGGTCGCTTTTCAGGGGTACGGACAATGACATCACCAATCTCGACCCGCACGCGGGTCACCATCGCTTTGCTGGGATTGGCCTTTGCCGGTGGGGTCTCTCTCGGAGTAATCGGCGATCGACTGGCCGGTCGAAGGGCTCAGGAGGGCGCTCGCATCACGGCGGATCTGGGCTCCGTCCTCGACGAACTTGCGCTGACCAGGGATCAGCGCGCCAAGGCCGACTCGATCCTCGAAAAGAGTGAGCCGCGAAGCGAGGAGGCGATGTTCGAAATTGCGAGGCGGTTGCGGGCGATCTCGGATTCGGTAGACATGGACCTCCGCTCGATCCTCACGCCGAGTCAGCGTTCCAGGCTTGATTCCTTGCGCCGACGGCCCACTTTCTTGCTGAAGAGGCGGCAGGCGGATGGAAAGACTTCGATCGACACGATTTACAAGGCGGAGTCCCAGCGCTGATCACTCAGGCGGCGTCAGCCCGCTAGGCATTGAGGTGAGGGCGCCCGGATAGTGCTGCGCGCGAGAGGAATTACTTACGACACCGGCTTCACAAGCGGCGGCCGCAGTACGCGCGAGCCGTTTATCGCCGAGGTCGTGCGGCGTGAGATGCAAATCATCCGCGACGATCTGCACTGCAGCGCCGTTCGGATCACCGGTGGCTACGCGGAGCGTCTCAAAGTCGCCGCGTCATACGCCGCCGAGATGGGGCTCGAGATCTGGCTGTCGCCATTCACCAATGGTCTGACGCAGACCGAGCTACTCGATGTCATAGCGGACTGCGCCGAGCACGCAGAGAGGTTGCGGCGTGGCGGAGCGGAGGTCGTGATGCTCACCGGGTCGGAGGTGAGCCTGTTCACTCTGGGGTTCTTGCCTGGCGAGACGCTCGAGGAGCGGCTGGCGCTGATCGCCGATCCGCTGCGGGTGCGAGCCGTGATACCGGATGCGCGCGCACGAATGCGAGAGTTCCTGCAGCACGCCGTCGAGATCGTGCGCTCGCGATTCGGCGGGAAGGTGAGCTACGCCTCGCTCCCCCTCGAGGGAGTCGACTGGACTCGCTTCGACATCATCTCCACCGACGCCGGCTACCGGACGCCGTCGAACGCGGCAACCTTTCGGGAGCAGATCCGCGCTTTTGTCGCGCAAGGTCGCGCCCAGGGAAAGCCCATCGCGGTCACCGAGTTTGGCTGCACCACCGCCTGCGGCGCGGACGAAGGCGGCGGTGATCTCAAGATGATCGATTGGGGTCGCGACGCCAGGCCTCTGCGACTCAAGGCCGAGTACGTTCGCGATGAACAAGCGCAGGCCACGTACCTGCGTGAGGTCATCGAGATCTTCCAGAGCGAGGGCGTCGACAGCGCGTTCGTCAACACTTTCGCTCGCTACGATCTTCCCCATAACGCCGACCCAGCCATGGACTTCGACATCGCCAGCTTCGGTGTCGTTAAAGTCGTGGACGGTCAGCGCAGCTCAGGCGGTGAACGCTACTCCGACATGCCATGGGAGCCCAAGGCTGCGTTCACCGCTTTGGCTGAGTGCTACGGTCGCGACGTCAATGACTGATGGCAAAGAACCACGCGCCGATTACCGGACCGCGCGGGGGGAACCGTCCAGGCGCGGGCGCTGGCGCTCCCGGGGCGGGGGCGGGCGCCGGCCCGTACTCGGGCTGAAAGAGATACGCCACGTGCGTAACGGGATCGACGGTGATGGTCTTCGCTCCGCGCATAGTCGGGACCGTCGCCACGATGGTGTACTTGTCCGGTCCATCCTCGTGAACGACCGTGACGTTGCCGTCACGCCCCGCCGGAATGTAGATGAGCTTTTGCGATGCGTCCCAGCCGAGCGCGTCGACTCCACCTCCGTTTGATATCGTCGACACCACTCGTCCGTTGCTCGGGTCGATGACGACCGATGTCTTGCCGCAGCCCGAGAAAATCCGGTTCGACGCCCGATCGAACGCGATGCCCGTCGGACCATCGCAGGGCGCGATGGGCCACGTCGAAAGCACCTTCATCGTGGCGACATCGATCATCTGAATGGTGCTCTTCCCCTCGTTGTTCACAAAGATCTTGCCCTTCCCGTCGCTCGCGGCGCCTTCTGGAGCATCGCCATCCAGCTCGGCGACACCCAGTATTTCTCCGCTGCCTGGATCGATCGCCGTGGCGGTGCCTATCGGACGGCTGTGATTCGTGAGGATCACCCGGTTGGAAAAATCGTCGTACATGATTCCATCGAGTCCGCCGGACGGGACGTGGATCTTCTTGATCGGAACGAGCGTCCTGAGATCGAACATCGTGACGGTCGAATCGCCGCCATTAGTGATGAAGCCGTGGTTCGACTTTGGCGCCAGCGCGATACCGTGGGTGCGCGGGGTGTCCGGGATATCCCCGATCACCTTGCCGGTCCGCCCATCGATCACCATGACGTGAGTTCCGCGCGACACGAAGACGCGCCCCGTTCCCGGCTCGGCCGTCAGATAGTCGGTCCCGCCGTCGCCGCCGATGCTGTATTTCTCGACCTTGAAGGTTTGGGCTGAGGCGGCCGGTCCGATGAAGGAAACGGCCGCGAAGGCGGCTGCGACTGCGAGGGTGTGCCTGGTCATGTGATTCTCGCTAGGGTGAAGGGGCGATTAACTCTTATTATACGCCCCAGGACTCCGACCGCTGGACATTGTCATGTGCCGGCCATGATCAGGGACGCCTTCCACGTTGCCTACCTGAGAATTACGCCTGGGGTGCGTCAGAATCCCTTTATTTTGGGCCCGAGAACGTACAGGTTTCCCATCCGGGAAACATTCTTTCCCTTGAATAGACGCCCTCCCTGGTCGACGTCGACGCAGTCGCATCGGTAATGGGCCATCGCGGGAGCCTTCGCCATCGATCAGTCCCAGGCGCATGAAGTCCCAGTTTCGAGTATGACCCCCTCGCACGGGGGCGGACGCGCCATCATCCTCGTGGTGGAGCGCGACCCGAACATCCGCGATCTCGAGGCGTACTTCCTGAATGAGGCGGGATTTGCCGTCGAGTTCGCCTCCGATGGCGCGGCGGCGCTCGAGCACGCGCAGAAGATTCAGCCCGACATCATCATTACCGAAGTGCTGGTTCCCAAAATGGACGGCCTTGCCCTCTGCCGCCGTATCAAAGCTGACGTCAATCTTCGAAACACCGTCGTCCTGATCTTCAGCATTCTGGCGGTGCAGTCACGCGCCAGGGACGCTGGCGCCGACGCATTTCTGATGAAGCCCCTCGCCGAGCAGCGGCTGGTCGACACCGTGCGTCAGCTGCTGAAACAGCGCAGTGCCACCACCGGAGACATGTCATGACCAGGGAGCAGCGGCGCGACAGCCGCGAAGACGGCGAAGACGCCTACCCCCGCGTTCACTCCGGGAACCCGCAAGCTGATCAAATCCTCGGCGGTGGCTTCCCCAGGCATTCCATCAACATCGTGATGGGCCTGCCCGGAACGGGGAAAACGATTTTCGCGGAACAGCTGCTCTTCCACAATGCCCGGAGTGCACATCCATCACTGTACGTCACGACCCTTTCTGAGCCTTTGAGCAAGGTCGTCACCTACGTCCAGAACTTCAGCTTCTTCGACCCGGATCGTCTGACCGGCGACATCCAGTACGAAGACCTCGGCGCCGCGTTGGCGGAGACCGGTCCCAACGCGCTCGTCGACTGGCTGGACGAAGCCATCAAGACACGGTCCCCCGAGATCATCGTCATCGACTCATTCCGCGCAATTCATGATCTGGGGAGAACGACCGACGAGACTCGTCGATTCACGTCGCGAGTCGCCGGGCTGTTGTCGGCCTACAACGTCACCGCCTTCCTGCTCGGCGAGTATACCCAGGACGACATCCGGCGGTATCCGGAGTTTGCCGTTGCCGATTCGATCATCGAGCTGGCACGCCAGCCGTTGAGCACGCGCGACGAGCGCTACTTCCGCGTCCTCAAGCTTCGAGGAAGCGCGTATCGTGAGGGCCAGCACGCCTTTCGCATCACGAAGGACGGGCTGGAGCTGTATCCGAGACTGGTAACGCCCCGCATACCCGAGAGCTACGATACTCTCGCCGAGCGCCTCCCAACTGGAGTGCCCGGCCTGGATGCGTTGATGGACGGCGGCCCATTCGCGGGTAGCACGACCCTGGTCCTCGGCATGACCGGATCTGGCAAGACAACGCTGGCTCTGCAATTCGCCCTCGAGGGCGTCGAGAAAGGCGAGCAGGCGATCTTCGTCAACTTCCAGGAGAACCCGGCCCAGCTGAGACGTTCGATCACGGCGCTCGGCGCAGACCCTGAAGAGATGCAGGCGAAAGGGCTCAAGCTTATCTACGCGTCACCGGTCGAGCTGCAGATTGACAGCATTGTCGACGAGATCTTCAAGGCAATCGAGTCTGGCGACGTGCGACGCCTCGTGATCGACGCCATTGGCGATCTCGCGACCGCTGCCAGCGATGTCCAGCGGCTGCACGATTATCTCTACTCGCTCATTCAACACTTCGCCGTCCGCGGGGTTACCACGATCCTCACCCTCGAGCTTGGCGACGAGTCTCTGGGCAGTCTGGGCCAGGATCCGCGCTTCAGCTATATCTCGGACAACCTGATTCACCTTGGATGGAGCAGCAAGAACGTCGCGAAACGGTCTCTGCGCGTCGTGAAAATGAGAGGTAGCGCTCATGAGCACGGGGTTCGCGAATTCGAGATCGACGCCCGGGGGGCCCGGATAACGTGACCGCACCTGGCACCAGGGACGCCCTGAAGGCCTCAGGGTCGCGCGCGACGGTCGACGCCGAGCGGCTCAAGCGACTTACGGAGCTCAGTCGTGGCTTTACTGACGCCTCGTCGTTCTCGGAGATCATGCGCCACGCGGCTGAACACACAGCCGATCTGCTGGAGGCGGAGAAAGCGATACTGATGCTCGCGGACGAAGACGGCCTGCTCCACGTGCGGGGCTCGTTCGGCGTCTCGGAGGATGTCGTCAGCCGGTTTCGCACCTTGTTCGACGAGTCAGTCGCCAGCCGGCTCCAGGGATTGTTCGGTACTTCGGAGGGTTTTCTCGGCGTTCCGCTCGTTTCGCAGGGCCGTGTAATCGGACTGCTGGCGGTGATGCGCAGGCCGGATCACGAGCTGGGCGATACCGACGAATGGCTTCTCTCCGCGCTCGCCGATCAGATGGCGGCGCATCTAGAGAACGCGCAGCTCACGGCGAAGATCAGGCAGGACGCCCTTCTCCTGGAGAACGCGCGCCTTTACGAATCCGAGCGAGAAGCGCGGCGCGAGGCAGACATCGCGAGGGTCGAGGCGGAGACCGCCAATAAGGCAAAAAGCGAGTTCATCGCCAACATGAGTCACGAGCTTCGAACCCCGCTCAACGCCATCGCCGGATACGTCGAGCTGCTGGAGCTGGGTGTTCGCGGCGAGCTGAACGACGGTCAGCGCGAAGATCTCCGCCGCATCGGCCAGAACCAGCGTCTGTTGCTGGCGTTGATCAACGACGTGCTCAATTTTGCGAGGCTGGAAGCAGGACGCCTCGAGTTCGCGATGGCCAATGTGCCCTTGCATGAGCTGTTGGTCACAATGGATGCGCTCGTCATGCCGCAGGTTCTGGCGCGGTCTCTCCAGTACGAGTACTTGCCTGCCGATCCCCGGCTGACCGTATACGCGGACCGGGAGAAAATGCAGCAGATCGTGCTCAATCTCCTCGCCAATGCGATCAAGTACACGGCGAGAGGGGGCAACATCCAATTGAGCACCGCTGACAGTGGCGACTCGGTTCTGATCCACGTTCACGATAGCGGCCGGGGAATCGCGCCTGACAAGCTCGAGCAGATCTTCGCTCCTTTCGTCCGGATCGACACGGGATACGCTCGCACGACCGAGGGCACCGGACTCGGACTGGCGATCAGCCGTGATCTCGCCCGGGCGATGGGCGGCGATCTGACGGCGACCAGTGAGCTCGGCAAGGGTTCGACGTTCACGCTGCGGCTAATGAAGCGGGCGCCCGAATGACGGCGCGGTGAAGGTGATGTAAGGCCGAATGACGATTCCGTATCCCCGGATCCCACCCGACATCGTCTCCATCGGCCCATTTCGCCTGCGCTGGTACGCGGTGATGTACGTCATCGGGTACTTCGTCGGCTACCGCCTGGTGCTGGCGCGGATTCGGCGAGGGATGAGCGCGCTGACGCAAAAGCAGCTCGATGACCTTCTTCCGTATCTGGTGATCGGAATGCTGATCGGGGCCCGCATCATCTACGTCTTCGTCTACGACTTCCCAACCTATCGCGCACATCCGTGGAGCGCATTCGCGGTCTGGGAAGGCGGACTCTCCTTTCACGGCGCCGTCCTCGGCATGGCAGCGGCCGTCGCCCTGTTCGCGCATCGCCACAACCTCCCGTACCTGGCCGTCTCGGATACAATTGCGCTCGCCGGGACGCCGGGCCTCTTCTTTGGCCGGCTCGGTAATTTCATCAACGGTGAGCTCTATGGACGGCCGAGCAATGTGCCGTGGGCGATGGTCTTCCCGGCGGATCCACTCCATCTGCCGCGACACCCGTCGCAACTATATGAAGGTCTGGCCGAGGGGATTCTGCTGGCGGCAGTGATTTGGGGCGTCGATCAGATCGCGCATCGCCGCGGCTGGTACTGGAACGGATTGCTCACCGGCGCATTTCTGGTCGGCTATGCGATCCTCAGAATTCTTCTCGAGTTCACACGCCAGCCCGACGCTCAGCTCGGCTTCATCCTGTTCGGCAGATTCAGCATGGGTCAGCTGCTCTCGACTTTGATGCTCGTGGCAGGCCTGGTCCTGCTCGCCGCTTCAGCGTATCGCCGGAGCCAAGGTGCCAAAGTGCCCGATTCGTTGGGTGACGCTGTATAAAGAGCGGCGGCAACGCCTGACCGCTGCGATGCTAACGTCGTTTCGCTTTGAGCTCCTCGAACCAGTTGTCGACAACGATTAATTCGTCGGGAACGCCACCGGCAACCTGCCGAATCATCAGGAAACGCTGGTCGTCCGGCGCGACCGAATATTCTGCTCCACGCGCAAACGAGAGATATCCGCCGGCCGGAAAAAGAACCGTCGAGCGTCCGGAGGAAAAAGTGCGAGCAGAGTGCACCCCGACAGCCACCAGGTTTCCC
>DASXGU010000075.1:0-18127 GCA_036488915.1 Gemmatimonadaceae bacterium
GCTTCTGCAGTCGGCGGCCAGCGCCGGGCTCTTCACCGAGCATGCGGCGCTCATCGGTCGGCTATCGCGCTCGAGCGTCAGAGTCGGAGCCCAGCCCGTGCCCGCTGGCGCTGCGCACGCGGTGTTGCCCGACGGGAGCGAAGTCATCGTTCCCCTCGGTGGGCTGGTGGATCTGGCGAAGGAGTGCGCGAAGCTGCGCGGCGAGGTGGCGCAGCTCGACACGCAGCTCGAGTCTCTAACGGCGCGCCTGCAGAATGAGGGATTCGTCGGCCGCGCGCCGGCAGCGGTGGTGGAAGGAGAGAGAAAGAAGCATGGCGAATGGACGAGGCGTCGCGAGCAGCTCGCGGAAAAGGTAAAGGCGCTTTGCGGCGGCTGAGTGCCGTCGCGCTGCTCGGACTGGCGTGCGCTTCGCCGGGGATGCCGCCCGGTGGCCCGCCCGACGTCGCCGCGCCGCAGATCGTCGAGATTATTCCCGACTCCGGCAAAGTCGGAGTCAGGCCGAAGGAAGTGCTTTTCCGGTTCGACGAAGTCGTATCCGAACGGCCCTCGGGAGCGGCGACACTCAGTGACTTGTTTCTCATCTCACCGCGCGACGGCGTCGCCAAGGCTTCCTGGCACCGCGACGTCATCGCCGTCAAGCCCGAGCACGGCTGGCGAAATAACACCGCCTACACGGTGATCTTACTGAGAGGTCTCGCCGACATTCGCGGCAATGTCCGCAACACCGGCGCGTCCACTTTCTTCTCGACCGGCACATCGATTCCATCGACGCGAATAGCCGGGAACGTCTTCGACTGGGTCGCGGGGACGCCGGCGAGCGGAGCGCTGGTGGAATCGTTCATTCCACCAGACAGCGCTCATCCCTACGTTGCACTCGCCGACAGCAACGGCGCGTTCGCCATCGAGCACCTGCCTGCCGGCACGTACCTCCTCCGCGCCTATGAAGATCGGAACAGGAATCTGACGATCGATCCGAGTGAGCCGTGGGACAGCACTTCTATCACGCTGACCGACAGCGTCCGCCGGCCGCTGCTGCTTTTCGTACATGACACAGTGCCGCCCCGCATCCGGGACATGAGAGCCTCGGATTCGGTCACGACCCTTCACATCACCTTCGACAAGCCGATCGACCCCGGCCAGACGATAGGGGTCGCCAACTTCGCCATCGTGGCGCCCGACTCGACGCGCATTCCAATCCTCAGCGCTGCTCCGGCGGTTCCCGACACCACTGCTTTGGTGCGGCCGGCCGCAGCACCTCCGCGCCCCGCAAATCCGCTGGGCGCCCGCCCGGTCCCGCGTCGGGACACCACGACGCTAGTGCCGAAACCGGTAATGCCCCGCCCGGTTCCGGTGAGCGAGGTGGTGCTCAAGCTGCGCTCCCCACTCGCCCCGAAAACGCCCTACCGGGTGCACGCCATCGGCATCAGGGGACTCCTGGGCAAAACCGGTGACAGCGAGCGTACGTTCACACCACCGGCGCCCCCGCCTCCGCCGCCGGCCAAAGCTCCGGCGAAGACGGCCTCGTCGACGCCATCGAGCAAATGACAGACTCCAGACGCGAGCTGCCGAGCGTCAATTCCCTGCTCGAGACCGCAGGCGTCAGACATCTTCTCGAACAGCACCCGCGCAAAGTGGTCCTCGACGCGGTCAGGCAGACCGTCGACGCCGCACGTACCTCCGGCGCCGGCCAGCGGACTGAGGCCGAGTGGGTCGAGACGATCACCTCCAACCTGCTCGAGTCCACGCGGCCTTCGCTGAGTCGGGTGATCAACGCCACCGGCCTCGTGCTCCACACCAATCTCGGCCGCGCGCCGCTCGCCGACGCCGCCATTCGCGCCATCGAGCGCGTCGCTCAGGGCTTCAGCAACCTCGAGTACGACGTCGAGACTGGAACACGCGGCTCGCGCTACTCGCATTGCGTCGGGCTGTTGCGACAGCTCACGGGAGCCGAGGATGCGCTCGTCGTCAACAACTGCGCCGCGGCAATCGTGCTCAGCCTCAACGCGCTGGCCCAGCGGAAGGAGGTGCTGGTATCGCGGGGCGAGCTCGTTGAGATCGGCGGGAGCTTTCGCATCCCTGAGATCATGGGCCGCAGTGGCGCGCGGCTGGTTGAAGTCGGCACGACGAACCGCACCCACGACGACGACTACCGCCGCGCCATCACCCCAAAAACCGGCGCGATCGTCAAGGTCCACCGCAGCAACTTCGCGATCGAGGGCTTTACTTCCGATGTCAGCGTCGAGCGCCTCGCGTTCATCGCTTCCGAGCACGGCCTGCCGATCATTCACGACCTTGGCAGCGGCCTGATTCTGCCCCTCGACGACTATGGTCTGAGCGGAGAGCCGACGGCGGCCACGGCATTGGCTTCGGGCGCGGATCTGGTGTTGATGAGCGGCGACAATCTGCTCGGCGGGCCCCAGGCGGGAATCATTCTCGGCAAGGCCGACATGGTGGCGAAGCTGCGCAAGAATCCCTTCGCGCGGGCGATGCGCGTCGACAAACTGACGCTGTCGGCGCTCGAAGCCACACTGAGGCTTTATCTCGAGCCGGCAACTGCTTTACGCGAGATTCCGGTGCTGGCGATGCTGACCGAGAGGCTCGAGCAGCTCGAGTCGCGCGGACGCGCCATCGTCGGGACGCTCGAGACCGATCGGGTCTCGGCCAGACTCGTTCCGAGCGTGGCGAGCGTCGGCGGCGGAGCCTTTCCGACGGCGCAGATCCCGTCGTGCTCCGTCTCGCTTCCCGACAGCGCCCGCGATTGGGAGAAGCGCCTGCGCCACGGCGATCCGCCCGTCATTGGCCGCATCAGCGAGGACACCTTCCTCCTCGACCTGCGCAGCGTCTTTCCCCGTGAGGACGCGGCACTCGTCCACGCCATACTGAGGGCCCGCGCGTGAAGAATCGTCCCGACGCGGTTTTTCTGGACCGCGACGGCACTGTCATGGAAGACATGCATTACATAAAGTCGCCCGCGCAGGTGCGGCTTTTGTCCGGCGCTGCTAACGCCATCAAGCGTCTCAACGACGCCGGCGTCCTCGCTATCATCGTCACGAATCAGTCCGGCATCGGACGCGGGAAATTCACGGTCGCCGACTACGATGCCGTCAAGCTGCGCTTCGAAGAGCTCCTCGCCGCTGACGGCGCTCACATCGACGCCAGCTACTACTGTCCCGACCATCCGAGTCAGAGTGGTCCGAACGCCTGCCGGAAGCCAGGCACCCGCATGTTCGAGGACGCCATTCGGGACTGGAAGCTCGATCCGGCGCGCGTCGCCTATGTCGGCGATCGCTGGCGTGATGTGGCGGCGTCAAGAAAACTGGGCGGCCGCGGAATCCTGATCGCCTCGCCGATGACCACCGATGAAGACCGGCGCCTGAGCCAACGCGATGGGATCGAAACCGCAAGGTCTCTCGGCGACGCCGTGGAGATGCTTATCGGGCTTACAGAGCGAAGCGTGTCGGCGTAAAATCGGGGATGCCGTCACGACTCGCCGTATTAGCTTCGGGCCGCGGCTCCAATCTTCAGGCGATCATCGAACACTTCGACAACCTCGCGCGAGAACGGATCGCCAAGGTGGTGCTCGTCGCATCCAATCGGCCCGACTCGCCGGCACTTCTTCGCGCCGCGACTGCTTCCATCGACATAGCCAGCTTCGACGCCGCCGACAACGGCTCCGCGCTGCTCGACCTTCTGCGCAAATTTCGCGTCGATCTGGTGGTGCTGGCCGGATACCTGAAGCGAATTCCGCCAGTCGTGGTGCGCGAGTACTCGGGAAGAATCATCAACATCCACCCTGCCCTGCTGCCCGATTTCGGAGGCGAGGGAATGTACGGTGCACGCGTCCACGAGGCCGTTGTTGCGTCGGGGGCCAGCGAGTCGGGGGTAACCGTGCATCTGGTCGACAACGAGTACGACCGCGGAGCCATCGTTGCACAATGGCGCGTGCCGGTGGAGAAATCCGACACCGCCGATTCGCTCGCCGCCAGAGTGCTGGCTGTCGAGCACATCGTGTATCCGCGCGTGATCGAGATGGTCGCAGTCCTTCAACAATCGGAATCGAGAACCACTGCCTGATATGCCAACCGCACTTCTTTCCGTCTCGGACAAAACCGGGCTCGTCGAATTCGCAAATGGCCTCACCGAGCTGGGCTGGGAGCTGCTGTCCACCGGCGGCACCGCCAAAGCGCTGCGCGCGGCCGGAGTGAAAGTCCGGGACGTGAGTGACGTCACGCACTTTCCGGAGATGCTCGATGGGCGGGTCAAGACGCTGCATCCGGCCGTACACGGTGGCCTGCTGGCGCGCCGCGACCTGCCTGCGCACATGGACGCGCTCGCCGAGCAGGGCATCGCTCCGATCGATCTGGTAGCCGTGAACCTGTACCCTTTCGAGGAGACGGCGGCGCGCGGGGGCGCCAGAGCCGAGGAAATCATCGAGCAGATCGATATCGGCGGACCATCGATGCTGCGGTCAGCGGCCAAGAATTTCCAGTCGGTGTTCGTGGTGGTCGATCCATCGGATTACACGCGCGTCCTCGCGGCCCTCGAGGCCAGCGATGACGACCTCGACCTCAGGCGACTGCTGGCCGAGAAAGTCTTCGCCCGCACCGCAGCTTACGATGCGGCGATCTCGTATTGGTTCGGCTGCCAGCGGTCGGAGGTGTTCCCGGACCGGGTGAACATCGCGCTCGAGAAAGAATCGTCATTGCGATACGGCGAAAATCCGGGACAGCGCGCTGCGTTCTATGTCGAACGCAAGGCTGATGGAATCGCGGCTCTCCAGCAAAAGGGTGGCAAGGAGCTGTCGTTCAACAACCTCCTCGACCTCGAGGGTGCGCTGTTCGCCACCGATCCTTTCCAGGAAGAGATCTGCTGCGCGATCGTGAAGCACACCACACCCTGCGGGATGGCGACCGGCTCGACGGCGCTCGAGGCGTACAAGAAAGCCCTGGCGTGCGATCCGGTATCCGCGTTCGGATCCGTGATTTCCTTCACCACGTCGGTCGACGGGGAGACGGCGGAAGCCGTTTCCAGTCTGTTCGTGGAATGCATCGTTGCGCCCGAGTTCAGCGCCGCGGCTCTGGAAGCACTCGGCCGCAAGAAAAATCTGCGGGTGCTGGAGGGCAAGGCTCGCTGGCGTGACCACGCGCTCGATTACAAGCGCGTGCGCGGGGGATTTCTCGCGCAGGAGAGGGCGGCGCGGGATGTCGGAAGCGAGAGCGAGTGGCGCGTAGTGACGAAGCGACAACCCACGGAGGGCGAATGGTGGGATCTTCGCTTCGCCTGGCGCGCCGTGGGCAGCGTCAAATCCAACGCCATAGTCCTCTGCCGCGAATCGGCCACGATCGGCATCGGCGCCGGCCAGATGTCGAGGGTCGACGCCGCGTTCCTGTCCGTGCACAAGGCACGTCTCGCCGGCCATGACACCAAGGGAGCAGTGATGGGCTCCGATGCATTCTTCCCGTTCCGCGATGGGGTGGAGCAGGCCGCTGAAGCCGGGGTGACGGCGATCGTCCAGCCGGGTGGCTCGGTCCGCGACGAGGAGGTGATTCAGGCCGCCAACGAGTTCGACATCGCAATGGTGTTCACCGGAAAGCGTCAGTTCCGACACTAGCGATGACTCCTCCCGCCGCGGCGAGCGAGCTTCCCGACTACCGCCCATCCTATCGCGCGGCGGCGCTGGTATCCGCGGCGATTTTCGTTCTATACCTCGTAACCTTGGCCCCGTCGACCGCGATGTGGGACACCAGCGAGTACATCGCCGCCGCTTACACCTTCGGACTGCCACACCCGCCGGGCAATCCCTTCTTCGTGATCCTCGGCAGGGTCTTCGCGGTGCTGCCGATCGCGCCCAACGTTGCGATGCGAATCAACATCCTCGCCGCCCTGTGCAGCGCCGGCGCAGCGGGGATGTGGTTTCTCATCACCGAGCGGGTGCTGGTCGGCTGGCTGGCGGAGAGGTGGCAGCGCATTGTCGGCGGAACGCTGGCGGCGCTTCTGGGCGCGACGGCATTTACTGTGTGGTCTCAGTCGGTCGTGAATGAAAAGGTCTACACGGTCTCGTTGCTCGGGCTGGCGCTCGTGTCGTGGCTGACGGTTCGTTGGTGCGACGATCCCGATGGCGTCAGCTCTGATCGCCTGTTGGTTCTGATCGCTTATCTGAGTGGACTGGGCTACGCGAACCACATGGCCGGATTCCTCGCCGCTCCCGCGGTCGCCACCGCAGTGGTCTTGCGACGGCCGCCGACGCTCAGACGATGGAAGCTGCTGCTGGCCTGCGCCGGTGCGCTCCTGCTTGGAATGACGCCCTTTCTCATCCAGCCGCTGCGCGCCGCCCGCTTCCCCGCCATCAACGAAGGCGAGCCAACGGGGTGCACCACTCAGATCGGCGTTGGCTGCACGCTCAGCAAGGCGACGTATGACCGGTTCATGTACAACTTCAATCGGGGGCAGTATCAGAAGCCGGCGCTGACCAATCGACAGGCACCGTTTTTCGCGCAGGTCGAAATGTGATGGCTCTATTTCCGCTGGCAGTGGCTGCGCGACCCGTTCGACGCGCACCCAGGCCTGCAGAGAGCGCTCGCCACGCTATTGCTGCTGTTGGGCGGTCTCGGTGGGTACGTGCACTGGAAGCGGGATCGGAGATCCTTCTCGTATTTCGGCCCGCTGATGTTCATGGTGACGCTGGCCCTCATCTACTACATGAACTTCAAGTACGGCTCGTCGCAGGCGCCCGAGCTTGGCGACGCCGTCGCACGCGAAGTTCGCGATCGCGACTACTTCTATCTCTGGAGCTACTCGGCCTGGAGTGTGTGGGCGGCACTGGGCCTTGTCTACGTGTGGGAGACCATCGCGGCGCTGATCGGCACGGAAAAGGTTCGTCTGGCTGACCAGACGCTCGATCTGCCGCGCCGCCGAAGCTGGACGCTCGCCAGCCCACTGCTGGCGCTGGCGCTCGTCCCCCTCTTCGCCAACTGGACGTCGGCGTCGCGCGCGGGGCAGACCGACACCGCCGACTTCGCCTACGACCTTCTGAACTCCGTCGAGCCGTATGGGATCCTCATCACCGCCGGCGACAACGACACGTTCCCGCTCTGGTACGCCCAGGAGGTCGAAGGAATCCGCCGCGACGTCGTCGTGGCGTGCCTGTCGCTGCTCAACACGGACTGGTATACGCGCCAGCTCCTCAGGCGACCGATCTACGAATACGATTCGCTGCACGGTCCCGCCATTTATCGGGGAAAAACGTGGAAAAAACCGAGCGGGCCGCCCCTCAAGCTCACCATGGCGATGGCGGATGCGGTGCCGTCAGTGATCGAGCTTTCCGCACCCCAGACTTTCCGCAAGGAGGGCACCGACATCGTGACCGAGATCAAGCCGCGCAACTACGGCGACTTCCAGGGGCTCGAGCGGTCCGACCTGTTCGTGCTCTATCTGATCAGAGATGCGTATCCGGACCGGCCCTTTTTTTTCAGCCGGACCACGGGAGGCTATCCGGAAGAGATGGGCTTCGGGGCATACACACTTACCACCGGACTTGCCCGGAAGCTGGTGCCCGGCGTTCCAACACCTGGCACACAGGTACTCTCCCTGCCGCAAGAGGGAAACATGGATCTCGAGGTGACCCGCTCGCTATGGGAAACGGTCTTCCGCGCGCCCAGGTCGATCGCTTCGCGCAGCCTGTGGGTGGACCGGCCTTCGGCGGGCATTCCGTATCTCTATATCCGTACGGGGCTCGCACTGGCCCGTGGCCTTGCGCAGCAGGGGCGCACCGCCGAAGCCGCGAAGATCACAGCCCAGGTCAGGCGGATCGCGCACGCGACGCAGCTCGACGATGTAATCGCCAGCGCTTCGCAGTAGTCCTTTAGGCAGCGGACGCTTCCACTCGCTGATTGTTTTAGTTTTGGTGAGACGAGGAGGGTTGGCAGAATGGCTATTGCACCAGTCTTGAAAACTGGCGCCCGCAAGGGCTTGGGGGTTCGAGTCCCTCACCCTCCGTCCGGAAGAAAAAAGCCGCCGGCTTGCAGCCGGCGGCTTTTTCATCCCGGCACCATGCCGGTTTACTGGCCCTGCACCCTCGGCGCCGGACCGAGCCGCGCCAGCCGCGCCTTCATCGGCGCGAAGCCCGAGTCGTTGGTCGCCAGACTGTTCAACGTCGAGGCCGGTACCTGATTGAGCATCCGCTGGATGTCGGCGATGCGGTCCTGCGTGCCGGGGTGGTCGGCGAACCACGCAGCCGCGTTTCCGCCGCCGCCTGATTGCTGCTCCTCCGCCAACAGCTTCTCGAAGAACGTGTACATGCCGCGCGGGCTGATGCCGGCGCGGATCACATTGTTGAATCCGCCTTCGTCGGCCTGCACTTCATCTGTGCGGCTGAATTTGGCGAATACCGCGGTGCCGCCGACGTTGATCGCCGCCTGCGCCAGTCCGCTCTGACAGACACCGGTCAGCGCGCAAAGGATCCCGACACCGACGTTCGCGCCCTGGGCCTGCTCCATCTGCTGCACCGAGTGCCGTCTCACTACGTGTTCGATCTCGTGGCCCAGCACGCCGGCAACTTCGGACATGTTGCTGGCACGCTCCAGAACGCCGCGGTTCACGTATATGAATCCACCGGGCAGCGCGAAAGCGTTGACGACGTCGGAGTTGACGACCTGAAACTGCCACTGGAGATCGGCGCGCGAGGTCCTGCTGGCGATGCGCTGGCCCAGCGCGTTCACGTAGTTCTGGATAACCGGGTCCTGAACCATCGGCAGCTGTGCGCTGACCTGCTGCGCCTCCTGCTGCCCCATCTGGACTTCTTGTTGAGTGGACACGCCGCAACCGACGAGCAGCGCCGCCGCGGCAATTGTTAGCGAGACTTTGAGCATCTGGTGCCCCCAGAAAGGTTATTGAGTGGCGGTATTCGCCGGAGCTTTGCACGTGCGTGAAAAGCAGAAAGCAAGCCAGCGGGCGCTCGCGGGGCGGGGTACATCTGCTTACCTTCCGGGCGCGGCTCTACCATCGCTCGGGGATCACAGGCACATGGCGGATTTCACCAAGGAATGGATCGAGCACCTGAAACAGCAGATATCGGGAAGGATGAACCTCGTCGCCGACAAGATGGATCCACAGGCGTACGACCAGCTCGTCACGGATCTCGCCTGGTTCACCTTCCGCTTCGCGCGTGATCCCGACACCAAGATGCGCAAGGTGTTTCGCTGAGCTTCGCTTTGGTCCGGTCCAGCGGCATTAGATTCGCCGTAGACCCAATCGGAAAGCATACCTCCGGGGCCCGAATTGCCGAAATGCGAGGTTTGCGGAAACGACTACGACAAGTCGTTTACCGTCACGATGAAGGGAAAACCACACGTCTTTGACTCCTTCGAGTGCGCGATCCATGCGCTGGCGCCCCAATGCGCCCACTGCGGCTGCAGGATCATCGGCCATGGCGTCGAGAGTAACGGGACGTTCTTCTGCTGCGCCAGCTGCGCCCAGAAGTCGGGGGTCAAGGGACTCGAGGACCGCGTTTAACACCGACGAGGAAAATCGCGTGAAGTGGAAGAGCAGACGTGACCCAGATGGAAAAATCGGCGACGAGCGAGTGCGCACCAGGTTCGCATGGCTGCCCGTCGAAGCCGACGATGGATTCACATATTGGCTGACGCCGGTGGTGGTTCGTGAACAGCTCCTGCCCAAGGTGTCGCGCGGCGGTTTCGAGGACGACGAGCGCGACTGGGAGGTCGTCGAGGCCAAGCCGGTCGGCGGAAGCAAGCGCCGGAAGTAGCGGCGCCAGACCTTGTTCCGCACGATCGATCTCAACGCCGATCTCGGAGAAGGGATCGGTGACTCCGGCAGGCACGAGGACGAAGAGCTTCTTGGGACCGTTTCCTCCGCGAACATCGCGTGCGGCTTTCACGCCGGCGACGCGGCAACAATGCGGCGGACGGTTCGTTTTGCGCGCGACCACGACGTTGCCCTCGGCGCGCACCCGTCGTACCCCGATAGGCCCGGCTTTGGCCGCCGCGAGCTGGGCCTCTCCGCGCGTGAGATCGAGCACCACGTCCGGTACCAGATCCGCGCTCTCTCCGATATGTGCGGCAGCGAAGGCGCGGCCCTTCTCTATGTGAAACCACACGGCGCGCTGTACAATCGCGCGGCGCGGGATCCGGAGGCCGCCAGGGCGATCGTGCGCTCGATCCGCGCCGAAAACCCCGCGCTCCGGCTGCTCGGCTTGCCATCCAGCGAGCTATCCAAAGCCGCGGAGACGCACTCCGTTCGCTACGCCAACGAAGCTTTTGTCGACCGCGCGTACACCAGTGACGGCAGGCTGGCGCCGCGCACTTATCCGGACGCGGTGATTCACGACGTCGACGCGGCAGTAGCGCGAGCGATGGCAATGGTCGCGGACGGCACCGTAGTGGCTACCGACGGAACAGAGCTCCGCATCGAAGCGCATTCTTTATGCGTCCACGGTGACAATCCCGCGGCCGGCTCGATACTTCGACGGCTGCGCGCACGCCTCGAAAAATCGGGCGTGCGGATCGCACCCTTCGCCGCTTGAACACCTCCTCGCTGAGTGCGCAGCCGCTCGGCGATTCGGCGGTGACGATTTCGTTCGGCGAGGTGCGGAGCCCGCAGCTGCTCGAGCGCGTCCACGCCGCAGCGCGCGCCGTTGCCGCGGCCAATCTCGAGTTCGTGGACGACGTCGTTCCGGCATATCTGGCGCTCACGGTTTTTTACGACCCCCGCCGCTCCACTTACGAAGAGGTCGTCACCCGCGCCCTCGACGCTTGCGGTCGCGCCGACGAAGCACGGGGCCGCGAGACAGCCAGGCGACACGTCATACCGGTAACGTACGACGGCATCGATCTCGAGAGCGTGGCGGCGAGCACCGGACTTTCCATCGAGGCAATTGTCGCCCGTCACTCCGAGCGCGAATACACCGTCGACATCCTCGGCTTCGTCCCGGGGTTCGCGTATCTCAGCGAGCTCGACACTTCGCTCCACCTTCCCCGCCGCGCGCAACCGAGGCCGCGCGTGCCAGCGGGGAGCGTCGCGATTGCGGCGTCGCAAACGGCCGTATATCCGCTCGAGACGCCCGGCGGATGGCACGTGATAGGCACAACCACGCTCGCGATGTTCGATCCGGCGCGCACGCCGCCGGCGTTGCTCGCGCCGGGCGACAGCGTGCGGTTCGAGCCGGCCTCGTGATCACCGTCACCAAAGCTCCGCCCTACCTCACCGTGCAGGACGGTGGTCGGCGCCACTCACGCTCAGCCGGCGTCCCCCGTGGCGGCGCGATGGACGGCTTCGCGTTGCGGGCAGCCAATGCCCTGGTCGGGAATGAGGACAACGCGGCCGCGCTCGAGTGGGCCCTTGGCGGAGGCAGGCTACGGCTCGAGCGGGATTGCGCGTTTTGCTACACCGGGGGCGCCGCCGAAGCCAGAATCGCCGGGAACAAGATCGCGCCCTGCACCACCACCATCGCCCGCGCCGGCGACGAGATCGTGGTCGAGCAGATCACGGGCGGAAGGTTCATCTACTTCGCCTTCAGCGGCGGCGTGGATGTGCCGCTGTTGATGGGCAGCCGGTCCACATATCTGGCCGGCCGATTCGGCGGGCTGGAAGGAAGAACCGCCCGCACCGGGGACGAGATCAGGCTGCTGGGCGCCCCGCCGCGCACCCCGGCGCCGGGTTTCCACTGCGCGGCCGAGCTGATGCCGCGGTACGACTCCGGAATCGTCCACGTCGTCCCCGGGCCGCAGCGCCACCTCTTCGACGACAAAGCGTGGCGCACTCTCACATCCACCCTCTACCGCGTGTCACCGTCGTCGGACCGCACCGGATATCGACTGGAGGGCCCGACCCTCGGTGGCGCGCCCGCTTCGCTGGCCTCCGAAGCCGGCTGCGCCGGGGCCCTCCAGGTGCCCGGCGACGGACTGCCGATCGCGCTGATGGCCGACGCGCCAACGGTCGGGGGTTACGCCAAGATCGCCGTCGTCAGCGAAGCCGACCTCCCAATCCTCGCGCAACGCCGGCCTGGAGAAAGCGTTCGATTCGAGCTGATCACGCTCGAGCAGAGTCAGCGCGCGCTCAAGCGCCGTGATTCGGATCTGCAGACCATCAGTCAGCTGGCGTACCGTTCGGCGGACTGAGCGCCCGAGAAGAAAAAACCAGCCGGTGTTTTGACCGGGGGCGCGAATTTCCGGCGCGGCTCCTGCATATCTCACGTCCAGACGCCGCCATTCGCGGCTCAACATTGTTGAGGGAACTTCAATGGAACGCATCGAGAGCGACAGCACGAGCACGAACGCAGCCGCAGGCAGCGGCCAGAGCAGCTTCGGAAACAGCGAATCAACGTACGGTGGCAGTCAGGCAAGTTCCTCCGACAGCCAGAGCAGGTCGCAGGGCACCTCGGAGGACACGGGCGTGACTGGACGGGTGAAGACCGTCGCCTCGACCGTCAAGCAAAAGGCTTCGAGCATTCCTTCGATTCTGGCGGATGGTCTCGAGGCGGGAGCGCAGGCGCTGCGCCAGAACAAGCTCGCCACCAGCTCTGGCTCCGACGGAACGTCGGTGGCCGCCTCGAACGACTCCAGCATCGCGGCGATCGGCGACACCCTCGCCGACGGCATGCAGTCGAGCGCGGACTGGCTGCGCGACGCGGATCTCGACAAGCTCAAGTCGGGAGTGGAGCAGCAGGTGAAGGAGCATCCAGGCCGGTCGCTGCTCGTCGCCCTGGGCGCGGGCTACCTGATCGGAAAAATCCTGCGGCGCTAGCAATGAGGCTGATCGAAGGACCACCAAGCGGGCGCGGAATGGGCGAGCTCCTCCGGGAGGTCGCGGAGGACGGAGCGCATCTGGCTCGGCAGGAAGTCAACCTGGCGCGGATCGAGTTCGCCCAGATCGCGCGCGACATCGGCAAGGGGACCGGATTCGCCGTAGCAGCGGCTATGCTCGGACTGCTGACGGTCCAAATGCTCGTCTTCGGCGTGGTCCTCCTCCTCGGAGACGCGCTCTTTCGCGGACACTACTGGATCGGAGCCTTCGTGCTCACGATCGTCCTCGGCGCCGTCGCGTTCTTTCTGCTGAAGAAAGGCACGGCCCTGCTGTCCCCCAAGCACATCAAACCTGAGCAGACGCTGGCAACGTTACGGAGGCACAACCATGGCTGAGACAACGACCGAGGTTCGCGCCGACATCGAGCAGACCCGCGCGCGAATGTCCAACGCCATAGCCGAGCTGGAGCGGAAGGTCGACTTCACCCAGAAGCTGCGAGAGCATCCATGGGCTTCGATCGGCGTCGCGTTCGGAGCCGGCATCGCGCTCAGCGCGTCGAGCGCCGACGTCAAAGCAGCACGGGTCACTGCGGACGCGACGAAGCAGACTGGCAGCAAGCTTGGCAGCGCTCTCGACGGAGTCGTCGCGTCGCTCGTGACCGCTGCGACGACGGCCTTTCACCAGCGCATTGACAGCGCCGTGAGTGAGGTCGTGACGTCCATTCGGGGGAGCATTGGTCCCGCCGACAAAAGCGGTCGGCCCAGCACCGGAGGGACCGATCCGGGCGGAGCCGGCCGGACCGCCCCTGGCTCGTTCGCCGGCAGCGAGATGGGAGGAGGCGTTCCGATCAGGGGCGACTGATAAGTCCTACAGCGATTGACGCGTCTCGTTACTTGCGCTGATCGCCACGATTTTCTAAATCAGGGGCTTGGAACGTCGGGGTAAATCCCCATCCCACTCGCCTTCGCTGGAGCGAGCTCCTGAACCGCGGAAGTCGACTCAGCAACACGCTGTTGTTCCTGATGTGTCTGTGGGCGCTCGACCTGCTGTTTGGGCGCCCATTCGCCATCCCGGCAATTCAGGCACTGCAGGCCGGTCGACCGGTCCCTTTCCGCGTTCCCAGCGAAGCGGCGCTGCGCGACAGCTCGTACCGCGCCTCGGCCTTGCGCGGGCGCGCCCTGCTCCTCGCCACACGGGACAGCCTTCCACACAACGTCGGCAACTCTCTGCGCTGCGCCAGCTGCCATCTCGATGGCGGGCTTCGGCGCGACGCCATGCCCTGGGTAGGAGCGTACGCCCGATTTCCCCAGTACCGCGCCCGCAGCGGCAAGGTCGATCTGATCGAAGACCGCATCAACGACTGCTTTGCGCGGAGCATGAACGGCCGGCCGCTGGATCGCGGCGGCCGCGACATGCGTGACATTGTCGCCTACCTCGCGTTTCTGTCGACCGGCATTCCCGTGGGAGCTGAAGTCGAAGGACAAGGCCTTCCCAAGCTGATGCCGCTCAAAGGCGACCTGCGGCGCGGCGTTGCGGTGTTCGCGGCGTCGTGCGCGCGCTGCCATGGCGCAAACGGCGGAGGATCCGCAATCGCGCCGCCGCTCTGGGGTTCCGCCTCTTACAACGACGGCGCGGGCATGGCACGCATCAACACCGCCGCGTCCTTCATCCATGCGCTGATGCCACTGGACAAAGCGCAGCAGCTCACGCCGCAGCAGGCGTTCGACGTCGCCACCTACATCAACACCCGACCGCGTCCCAGCTTCCCCGGCACGTCACGCGACTGGCCGCGCGGCGGCAAACCATCTGACGCCGACTATCACGTCGTAGCCATCGACAACACCCACCCGTCCACCCCACTAAAGGAGAAGTCTCAATGAGTAAGAATTCAATTGATTTGCCCGAGCGCCGGGAATTTCTCGGCAAGCTCGCCGCTGGCGCAGTCGCGTTGGGTCTTACCGGCACGGCGGTGCCGGCGTTCGCGAGCGAGCGCAAAGTTTCCGCCGACCTCACGCCCAGCGATAAATGGCTCACCGCCGTCAGTGGCAAGCACCGCCAGCTCTTCGACATGCCGAATCACGAGAACGGCATGGGCCTGATCCACGTGCGCAATTATCTCAACACCATGCGGGACACGTATCATGTCCAGCATCCCGACGTCACCGCGGTCGTCACCCTGTACGGAATGTCGACGATGATGGCATTCAACGACGCGATGTGGCAGAAGTACGGCCTGGCGAACCCGCTCAAGGTCATGGACGGCTCCAAAGCCGTCGCGACATCGAACGTCTTCGCCGTGTCGCCGCCGGGCGCCATGAGCCTGAACGTAAGCGGCGCTCCGATCGCGATCCCCGCCGACTCGTCAATCTCGTCACTCCAGCAGCGCGGCGCGGTCTTCATTCTCTGCAACAATGCCTTCAACGTCTGGATGGGAATCCTGGGAGGCGGCGGCACCAAGTCCGCGGAGCTGCGGAGCGACTTCGAGGCCAACATGCTCCCCGGCGTATTCCTGGTTCCGGCGATGGTGGTGGCCATCAACCAGGCGCAAACGCACGGCTGCTCTTACATGTATCTGTGACCTTTCCACCCACCGAATGAACACCGCAGGATTCCACGGCCACCGATGACGTTAACATCGGTGGCCGTGGCGCGTCTCTCTACCTGACCGGCGCGACGGCGTCGGCACGAATTGAATCCTCGATAGAGGAAGGAGAGACGAGAATGTCGATAGCGAAGCTTGCGGCGTTCACCGCCGCCCTGTTGGTGGCAGCCAGCGCACAGGCATCAGCACAGTCCGCGCAGGCCACGCTCAAGGCACCCCCGCACCTGACGCGGGCGAGACTCGCGGTCTGGTGCAGGAGCCATCCTACGGCGACGTCGGACTGCAAGGAAGTCCGCGCCGACAACCACGCGATTCGCGCGGATCGGAAGGAAGTGCGCACCGATCGGAAAGATGTGCGAGCCGATGTAAAAGCGGGCAACAAGGCCGCGGCCAAGCAGGAGACGAAAGAGCTGAAGGCGGACAAGAAAGACATCCGCCAGGATCGGACGGACAGACGGCAGGACGTGCGCGACGCGCGAAAGGACGCGCGCAAGTAGCCCGAAGAGCCGAGCGAAAACGCCCACCGCTTCCAAGCGGTGGGCGTTTTTACATCGGGTCTGGACCGCGCCCTAGCGCGCTGCCGCCAGCACCGGAGGATTGGCCGCCTTTAGCTGCCGCTCCAGGAAATCGAAGGTCGCGTGATAGATCAGCATTGCGCTGGCCGCGTTATACGCCGCCCCATGCGCGCCCGGAGGATATATCCGCAGATCGACGTCGCGCCCGGCGTTCGTGAGCGCCGTGAGGAGCTGCATGGTGTTCTGCGGATGGACATTGTCGTCCATCATCGAGTGTATCAGCAGCAGCTTGCCGCGCATCCGCGGCGCCTGCTCGATTGGAGCGCTCTCGACGTAGCCCTGCTGATTGGCGCCGAGCAATCCCATGTAGCGCTCGGTATAGATGGTGTCATACAGCCGCCAGTCGCCGACGGCGGAATTCGCCACACCCACCGGAAACAGCTCCGGGTACATCTCCATCGTGTACACGACGCTGTACCCGCCATAGCTCGTGCCGATGATCGAGATGCGTTTCCCGTCGACGTAGCCTTGCTTCGACAGGTACCGCGCCGCCTCCGCGAAGTCGAGCGATTCATACTTGCCGAGGTGGAGATACACGACCTTCATGAAATCACGGCCATAGTTGTTGGTGCCGCGATTGTTGAGACCAACCACTATGTATCCCTGCTGGGCCAGCCACTGGTGCCAGCCACTGCCGTCGAATGCATCATAAACCTGTTGCGAGCCCGGCCCACCATAGACGTCGAAGACGACCGGGTAGCGCTTGTTTGGATCGAAGGGGATCGGCTTTACCATGCTCCCGTCGATGCGCGCGCCGTCGGCGGTGTTGAATGAGAAGATCTCGGTCGGCGAATAGGCGTGCGTTCCGAGCCAGCGCGTCGTCGCCGCGTTGTCCTCCAGTGTGCGAAGCTTCAGCCCCGCGGCCGACCAGACCTCGACCCTGGTGGGCTGCGTCAGCGCGGAATAGCGGTCGATGAAATACGTCGCCGTCGGCGACATGTTGATGTGATGGGTACCCTCGGCGGTGGTGATGCGTCGCTCGCCGGTGCCGTCGAAGCGAATCGAGTACAGCTGCCGCTGCAGAGGCGAAGGATTGGTGGCGGTGTAGTAGACTGTCTGGGTTTTGGGATCGCTCCCTTCGATTCTGGTGACACTCCAGTTTCCGTGGGTGACCTGATTCTCCAGCTTGCCCGAATAGTCGTAGCGATAGAGGTGCTGGAACCCGTCGCGGTCGGAGAGCAGGAAGAACTCGTGCGAATCCGCGGGGAATGTCATCATGTCGTCGACGCCGGCGTAGAAATCGTAGACGTCGATCCAGGTGTTCGAGGTCTGCGTCATCACCTCGCGGCGCCCGCCCGTTTTCACGTCGAAGAAGAACAGCTTCATCACGTTCTGTGGGCGGTTGAGCGTGATAACCGCCAGCGTGTCGGGGCGGCTCGTCCAGTAGACGCGGGGGATGTAAAACTCGCCCCGCTCTCCTACATCGAGCCAGGTATTCTGGCCGCTGGAGACGTCGACCACTCCGATGCGCACCCTGGCGTTGGAGTCGCCGACCTGCGGAATGCGCAGCCGTTCCCACTGCTGGTGCAGGCCGGAATAGTCCGACAGCTGGATATCGGGCTCGGCTGAATCGTCGAGCTGCCAGTAGGCGATATGCCGGCTGTCGGGTGACCATTTCCAGGCCTGGGCGAACCCGAATTCCTCTTCATAGACCCAGTCGAAATGGCCGTTGTAGACGTGCTCGGTGGCGTCGCTCGTCAGCCGCTTTTCCTGATGAGTGGAGAGGTTGGTGACGTACATGTCCCCGCCCCGCTCGAATCCGAGCATCGCGCCGTTGGGAGACAGCTCGCCCGTCCGGGCACCTTTGGTCGCCAACTGCAAACCGCCACCGCTCAACGAGTAGATGTAGAAGTCGGAGATACCCGAGCGCCGGAACAGCGGCTGAAAATTCGTCTGAAAAACGAGGTGCTTCGAGTCCTGAGCCCACTGAAACGAATCGTAGTTGAAGGCTTCACTGGTACCCGGGAAGGTTTTGCCGGCGATCGTGAACAGGAGGGTGTCCTTCCCCGTCGCGGGATCGTACCCCCGTATCACGGGGGCGCCCGTGCTCGGATCGCGGTCGGTGTACGAGTATCGGCGGCCGCCCTCGAACCAGTTCACATCACGGGGCCCCGGGCGGCCGCGCAGAACCCCCGATGACTGGAGCGCCTCCTCCAGGGTCGCAAAGCGCTGCTTGTTCTGGGCGCCGGCG
>DASXGU010000093.1:0-6189 GCA_036488915.1 Gemmatimonadaceae bacterium
GCAAGCTCGTCAATGTACTTCTGGGCGGGGATCGCTTCGTCTGGAGTGAAGACTCCCGCCTTTCCGATCTCGCCCCGCGCCTGCATCTGACCGGTGATGGAAAGCGAATAACCGGTCGAGCGCTCCATCGCGCTGATTCCGGTGTCTTCATCGTAGTAGTCGACCATTTCCCAGCCGATCTTTTTTGGCTTGCCGCCCTTGGTGCCCTCGGCGTACACTCGGAGCGCCACCAGGTCCTGGCCGTCCGGCTTGGTCAGCCGCGGCCCCATGGCCGACACGACGAGGTCGCGCGGAACGACCTTCATCCCTTTGACGTCGACCGGCGTCAGCTCCAGAAGCCCGAGCTCCCGGATCGCTTCCATGATTCGCGCGTGGCCGGGATAACGGAGCGTCTTGTACTCCATCGTCGGGATCTTTCCTTCGTAGCGGAACGCCATCGTAGACAGCCCGCCGGCGGTGTGGAATCCCTCCAGCTCGCCAAGGGATCCGCCGAAATAGACTGCCTCGATTTCCGAGAGCGCTTTCACCTGCGTGCGCTTGCCGCCGCGCAGCACCCACGACAGCGTCGTGTAGTAGTCGAGCACACCCTCGAGCGAATAGACGATCTGGTAGTTGAGCGGCGGCTCGGGGTGCTGGGGCAGGCCGCCGACAAAAATTCGCACCGTCTCGACCGTATCGAGCTGCTTGATCGCATGCTCGGCGAGGATGTTGACCATTCCCGGCGCCAGACCGCAATCGGGAATGATCGTGATTCCTTTCTTCTTCGCTTCCGCGTCGAGCGTCTTCTGCTTGAAGACGATCTCGGTGTTGCCACCGAGATCTGAAAAATGCACACCGGCCCGCACTGCCAGCTCGGCCAGATCGAAGTTGAAGTAGTATGGGATCGCGCTCATCGCCGCGTCCGATTCACGCATCAGCGCCAACACCGCTTCCTTGTCTCGCACATCGAGCGGCGTGAAGATGAGCCGTTCCCCCGAATACGGAGACAGAAAGCTGGCGAGGTGATCGGTGTGCAGATCCGCGAGACGGACCTGCTTCACTTCCGGATTTTGCAGCAGATCATAAGCGCACGCGGAGCCTTGCAGCCCCGCGCCGAGGACGAGCATTCGCATTACTTGGGGATCTCCAGGAGTTTTGAGCTGGACTCGGTCTTGCAATTTATTGGGGCGCGGATGTCCGCGTCACCCCGCAGCATCATCCGGCTGGTTGAGCCGTGATTCTTCCCATCCTCTCGCGGAGTGAATGATTGCAATTCAATCGGAGCAGAGCGTGACATCGCAGACCGACGCCGTGGCCTGGCGCGAGCACCTGATCGAGTCCCCCGAACGAATCAGGCATCTTCTCGAGCACATCCATCGCATCGCCGTGCTCGGCATCAAGCCCGACCCCGATCAGCCGGCTTACTACGTTCCAGAGTACGCCGAGCGCGCCGGATACGAGATCGTGCCCGTGCCGGTGTACTACAAAGAGCTGACGGAGATGATGGGCAAGAAGGTCTACCGCAAGCTCACCGACATTCCCGGCGAAGTCGACATGATCAACGTCTTCAGGAGGCCGAAGGACATTCCTCCGCACGTGGACGACATGATCGCCCGGAAGCCGCGCGCAGTCTGGTTCCAGCTCGGGATCAGAAACGATGAAGCCGCGGAGCGGCTGGCGCGGGCGGGAATCGACGTTGTCCAGGACCACTGCCTGCTCGTCGAGCTGAAACGGATTGGCAGATGACCGTCACTGGCGTTTGCAGTCGGGTGGACCGCTACCAGGTAACAGTGTAGACGACGGGCTCGACGGCGGTCTCGTTTGCGGCGGGTTTCGCTCTTGGCGCGAGGGCGATGATGTAGCGGCCACCGGCGGACGCGGCGAGGGCGATCCCGGCGCCGACTACCCGCGGCGATGATTTTGCGGCTCCGGGCGTCGTCTCGACGATGGTGATGACGCCGCGCTCGCTCTGAACGGCGTAAGTCTGGTTGCCGCGCTTCACTTCGATCGGCGGCGACTTGCTCATGTCGATGGGCAGCGATTGGTCGATAGTCGGGCCGCCAGTGAATTTCACGTCAGCGAGAGTTGCGCTCGCCGGCAGCGAGCCGTGGAGCTGGCCCGTCGACGGGTCGAGCGCGGCCCACGTCTGGCTCGGCTCGGCGTCCGTCGCGTGAGCGGGATTGTTGCCGAGTGCGAGGGTGGTGCCGTCGGTGGTCCAGCGGACGCGCCAGCCACGGGCGATCGGGAACAGCTTCGGCGCGGCGCTGTCGGCGGCCGCCTGCGCGCGCGGATCCTGGGGGACGTGAATCACGCCGGGCTGCGCCACCGCTCGCGCCATCGACATTCCGCTGGATGCGAACGAGCCCGCGCGCAGTGTGGCAGTATCTATCGAGGTGCGCCGCGATGCGTCCGCGAGCAGGTCGGTACCCGCCCCGTCGCCGCCAACGATCGTGTAAGCACGCCCGAATCCGATCCACTTCCAGTCGGGCGACGGCGCCACGTCCCAGACGCTGTCCATCTGGGCCTGAAATCCGTTGGTCTCGTCACCATAGAAGAAACCATTGGGCACGGGCTCATTCTCGACGCCACTCGGATCCGCCACCACGAGAACCGCTTTCCTGTCGGGCGAAAACGTCCACAGCACTCGCTCCGCCGTTCCCTGAGCTCCGTTGTTCACCGGGGTGACGGTGACGACCGGGGCTGGATGACTCGTATCCGCCGCCGTCTCTTTCTTCGACGAATCGACGACGCAGGCTGCGAGGGCGAGGAGGAGGGAGGCGGGAAGTGCGAAGCAGGAATCGGGAAGACGACGAAGATTGATCATTGGCGGGGGAGGCAAGCGTCAGAGAGCGCCAGGTCAAACCTCAAAAGCTAAATCCCTTTTACGCTTCCCGCTTCCCTCGCACCCTTCCCGCTAAATGCAGACCAGGTTCCGCCCGCCAGCCTTTGCCCGGTAGAGCGCCCTGTCGGCGCAATCGAGAAGGTCCTCCGCCGTCTCCACTTTCGCCTCCGGAAAGTCTGCCACGCCGATGCTCACGGTCAGATTCACCGGATCACCCTTTCCGATCTCGAAGGGATGTTGCTGGATCTTGTCGCGCAATCTCTCGGCGAATGCGATCGCGCCGGCTTCGCCCGTCTCGGGGACGGCGATCACGAACTCGTCACCACCATACCGCGCAACGGAGTCCACACTGCGGGCGGTGCGGGCCAGAATGAGCGAGACTTCCACCAGCACCTGATCGCCGGCGAGATGCCCGTAGGTGTCGTTCACATCCTTGAACTCGTCGACGTCGATCATCAGGATGCTGAGCGGCGCGTTGTAGCGGCGGGTGCGCTCGACTTCCGTGCCCAGCTGGGTCAACAACGCGCGGCGATTGAGCAGCTGCGTCAGCGGATCGGTGCGCGCCAGCGCCTCGAGACGGAGGTTGTCGGCCTGGGTGACTTCGACCATGTGCGCGCGACGCATGGCGTTCATCGCGCTCTTCACCACGGTTTCGGCGAACTCGACGTCGGCTTCGGTGAGCGACGGCTTCTCGGCGGTTCGACGCAGCAGGAAAACGCCGGTGCGATCGAGGTCGAGACGGAAGGGCAGCGCGATGATCGATCGCACGGAGATTACACTGCCGTCCTTCTCCCACGCTTCGCGCAAGCCGCGGTATGCGTCGGAGTGCCAGATGTCCTGGATGAGGACTGGCTGCTCGCTCGCCAGAGCCGCCTCGATCTCCGGATACTTGTCGAGCTCGACCTGCAGGTTTTCGAGCTGGGGATCTTCGTGGGCCGACGCGACCGTTCCCATCTGATCGCCGCTCTTGGCGAAGATCACCGACGAGTGGCTGAGATTGAGCGCGCGGGCGAGCCGCCGCGCCAGCATGTGGAACAGCTCCCCCATCGACAGCGAGCCCATGACGTCGTGGAGGATGTCGACCAGCGCTCCGCGGGCCGCGGCTTCGTCGAGCAGCCGCTGCACCTCGGCCTCTGCCTTACGCAGTGCCGCGCGTGCTTTCTCCAGCTCTTCGAGTTGTGGATTGGCAGCCGAGCGCCTGGTTTTCATTCGTCGCTGAGTGCCTCGACTGGTTCGGTGTCGGGAGCGGGGGCGCCGTTTTCCGCGCCTTCGTCTTCATCGTCGGGCACTACGCGCGCAACAGCAGTCACGAGATCGCCCTCATCGAGATTGACGAGCTTGACCCCCTGCGCGATACGACCCGTTACCCGCACTTGCGAGACCGAAGAACGAATGATTACACCATGTTTTGTGATGATCATGATCTCGTCCGCCGGCAGAACTTCCATCAGCGCAACGACATCGCCGGTTTTCTCGGTTCTGTTGACCGTGATGATTCCCTTTCCGCCGCGCTTCTGGACGCGATAATCGGCGATGTTGGAGCACTTGCCGAGCCCGTTTTCGGTGACGACGAGCAGCGTTGCATCGCGCTTGACGACGACCATGCCGATCACCGAATCGCCCTCGCGGAGCTCGATTCCCTTGACGCCGGTGGTGTCGCGCCCCATCTCGCGCACGTCCTGCTCGTGGAATCGCACTGAAAGACCATGGCGCGTCGCCAGCACGATGTCGTTGGAGCCGCTGGTGATCTGGACGTCGATAAGCTCGTCGTCCTTGTCGATCTTGATCGCCTTGATCCCGGTCTGACGCACGCTCGAGTACTCGGACAGCGCGGTCTTCTTCACCGTACCGTTCCTGGTGCAGAAGAGCAGGAACTGGGTCTCCGAGAACTCGCGCACCGGCACCATTGCCTTGATTTGCGTCTCGGGCGAGACGTTGATCAGGTTGACGATCGGCTTGCCCTTCGACGCGCGGCCAGCCTGTGGCACCTCATAAACTTTCAGCCAGAAACATCTTCCGTCGTCGGTGAAGCAGAGGATGTAGTCGTGCGTCGAGCCGATGAAGAGATGCTCGATGAAATCCTCATCCTTCAATCCGGCGCCGCTCAGCCCGCGCCCGCCGCGACGCTGCTTGCGATAGGTGGAGACCGAGGTGCGCTTGATGTAGCCGGAGTGAGAGATGGTGATGACCATGTCCTCTTCGGCGATGAGATCCTCGATGGTGAACTCGCCTTCGTCGCTGGTGATCTCGGAGCGGCGGATATCGCCGTACTTGTCGGAGACCGACTGGAGCTCGTCGCGGATGATCTTCATCCGGCGCGGCCTGGAGGCGAGGATCTCCCTCATGTCCTTGATGAAGCCGCGCACTTCCTTGAGCTCGGCTTCCAGCTTCTCGATCTCCAGGCCGGTGAGCTTGGCGAGCCGCATGTTGAGGATCGCCTCGGCCTGACGCTCGCTGAGCTTGAACCGCTTCTGGAGCTGGGTGCTGGCCGCCGGAGTGTCGGCGGCGGCGCGAATGAGCTTGATCACCGCGTCGATGTTGTCGACGGCGATCTTGAGTCCCTCGAGGATGTGCTCGCGCTCCAGTGCCTTGTCCAGCTCGAACTGGGTGCGGCGGACGACGACTTCGTGCCGGTGCGCGAGGTAGTGCTCGAGCACTTCCTTGAGCGGCATGATCTTCGGCACCAGCTGCCCGGTGTGCGCGTCGGGCACCAGCGCCAGCATGATGACGCCAAAGGTCGACTGCATCACCGTGTGCTTGTACAGCTGGTTGAGAACGACGCGCGGAATGGCGTCGCGCTTGAGCTCGATGACGACGCGCATTCCATCCTTGTCCGATTCGTCGCGCAGCGCGGAGATGCCTTCGAGCTTTCCTTCCTTCACCAGCTCCGCCATGTCGGTAATGAGCTTCGCCTTGTTGACCTGGTAGGGCAGCTCGGTGACGACGATCTGTGACTTGCTCGAGGATTCCTTCTCTTCGATCACAGCGCGGGCCCGCATGACGATCTTGCCGCGGCCGGTCTCCTGGTAGTCCTTGATGCCGGCACGGCCATAGATGTAGCCGCCGGTCGGAAAGTCGGGTCCTTTGATCAGCTTCCTGATGTCGGCGGGGCTCATCTCCGAGTTGTCGATCAGCGCCGTGAGCGCGGCGACCACTTCCCTCAGATTGTGGGGCGGAATGTTGGTCGCCATCCCGACGGCAATGCCCGACGATCCGTTGACGACGAGATTCGGAACCGCTGACGGCAGAACCTTCGGCTCCTGGAGGCGGTCGTCGAAGTTGGGCGCGAAGTCGACGGTGTTCTTGTCGATGTCGGCGAGCATCTCCATCGCCACGCGGGTGAGACGAGCTTCGGTGTAGCGGTAGGC
>DASXGU010000110.1:0-9029 GCA_036488915.1 Gemmatimonadaceae bacterium
CGGCATCGGACCGCTGATCGCGTGGCGCCGGGCGTCGGTGGCGAATCTCAAGCGCCAGTTCCTGATGCCGGTGGGGGTGGCGGCGACGGCCGGAATCCTCTGCATTGCGCTCGGCGTCCACAACCTGGCGGCGGCGCTGTCCTATTCGTTCGGCGCTCTCGTGGCGGCGACGATCGTGCAGGAGTTTTACAAGGGGATCAACGCCAGGCACAACATGTACGGCGAGTCTCGGGTGATTGCGCTGCCGCGATTGATCGCGCGAAATCGTCGGCGCTACGGCGGCTACATCGTTCACCTCGGAGTCGTCATTCTGTTCGCCGCCTTCGCCGGTCTCGCTTTCAAGCGCGAGTTCGATCTGACGCTCAATGCCGGTGACACGAAGGTGGTGACGGACGCCTGGGGTCACCGCTGGAGTTTTCAGAGCCAGGGGATCTCGCGCTACAACGTTCTCAACCGCGAAGTCACCGCCATTGCGCTCGATGTCACGCGCGACGGCAAGCCGGAAGGTGTGATAACGAGCGAGAAGCGGCAGCACGTCGATTCGCGGGGAGCTCCGACTTTCGAGCCATCAACGGAAGTCGGGATCAAGGGATCGTTCAAGCAGGACGTCTACGTAGTGCTGGCTGGAGTGCGGGGCGCCGACGGCGCCGAGATCCGGGTGACGTTCAATCCGCTGGTGCGCTGGGTGTGGCTGGGTGGAGCGCTGATGGCGATGGGCGGATTGGTGGTGATGTGGCCGGCGGCGGACAAGCAGCGCGCGCAGTCGGGTTATGCGGCGGTGCTCAAGCCGCGCCCGGTGGGCGAGCCGGTCGGCGATCTCGTCGGGGCATGACATGGAGATTGTGAGCCGCCGCGTCAACCGCCGCGATTTCGTTCTGGCGCTGCCGCTCCTCGGGCTGGGCGCCGCGGCTTTGCCGCGGGTCGTGGCGGCCCAGGCGACGCAGACCTTTAATGGCCCGATGGCCGACGCCAACGAAGTCTATCGGCCGGTGGTGTTGCCAGCAAAAGCCGGCGCGCAGCCGTCGATGACCGATGCGCAGCGAGACGACCTGGAGCACCAGCTGCACTGCCAGTGCGGCTGCAACCTCGACGTCTACACCTGCCGCACCACCGATTTTTCCTGTAGCGTCTCGCCGGCGATGCACGCCGACGTGTTGGGGCTGGTATCGGGCGGACACTCCGCGGCGGAGATTCTCGCCGCGTTCAAGGCGGTGTACGGGGAAAAAGTGTTGATGGCGCCAGGTAAGAGTGGATTCAATCTGGTGGGCTACACGATGCCGTTCGTGGCGCTGGCTGCGGGTGCGGTTCTCGTCGCCGCTCTTCTCAGGCGGTGGAAGTCGCCGCCGCCCGCGACCATCACGGCGGGGGAGCGCATCGAAGCATCCGAAGGCGAGCTCGCCGCTTTGGACGCCGCCGTCCGGCGGGACTCGTGACAGCGCTTCTGATCGGGACAGCGCTGGCGGTAGCATCGTTGTGCTACGTGCTCTATCCGCTGTATCGGGCGGACGTCGCCCCGGTGATGCGGCCGGCAAAAGCCGTCGCGCGCCGATCCACAGCGGTCGATGCCTTGCGCGAGCTGGAGTTCGATCGCCAGACGGGGAAGATCTCTGACACCGATTACGAGTCGTTGAAGTCGCGCTACACCGCGCAGGCGCTGACGTCAATGCGTGCCGGAAACGCGCCCATTTGCGAGCGCTGCGGACCGAGGCCTGAGGCCGATGCCGACTATTGCTCGAAGTGCGGAGCGCAGCTCGTAGCCTAGCCAACTGTACGTTTCGTACCACCGTACTGTCGTTTTCCTATCAAATAGGTGCCATTCACACCCAAACAGGCACCGTTGCCGTAACACGCTCTTGACGCTTGGGCCCGGCGACTGGCACTATGGCGCTAGCAGCCGCAGCGCCAACCCCCGTCGCCAAGCCCGGATGTCGCAACCACAGCGCGTCGAGCCACTCGAGAATCCGGCACCATCGCGCCCCGATCCGACGATGGCGGCGACGATTCGCGTTCTCGATCTGGTGTTCGGGTCCGAAGTCGAGCGCGGCTACGACATTCGCTTATGGGAGGGCACCGTGTTGCGCGGCGGCGCCGAGCCCCGGGCAGATTTCTCACTGTACGTTCGCAAGCGCGGCGCGCTGCGCCGCATGCTGCTGCCGCCGTCGGAGCTGTCGATCGTCGAAGCCTTCATCTCCAACGACCTCGACATCGAGGGAAATGTCGAATCAGCCATGGGCCTGGGCGACGCGATCGCCAAGCGCATTCAATCGGTCGCCGGAGTTGCCCGATTGGTTCGGTCGATCTTCGCGCTGCCGCGCGACGATCAGACGCGTGATGTTCAGGAAAGCAGGTATGAGCGCTCGCTCAGGCTGCTGACGCCGCGCGCGAGAAAGAGCGCCGAGTCGGAGATCCGGTTCCACTACGACGTCGGCAACGATTTCTATGCCCTGTGGCTCGACCCCAGCATGCTCTACACCTGCGCCTACTACAGGCACGCATCGGACGACCTCGCGACGGCGCAAATCAACAAGGTGGATCACATTTGCCGGAAGCTGCGCCTCCGGCCCGGCGATCGCCTGCTCGATATCGGTTGTGGCTGGGGCGGTTTGGTGGTGCACGCGGCCGAAAGCTATGGCGTTCAGGCGACCGGCATCACCTTGAGCGCCGCGCAAGCGATTTATGCCCAGGCGCGAATCAAGGAGCGTGGAATCAGCGACAGGTGCAAGGTTCAGATGATGGACTTCCGCGATCTGCCCGCCACGACACGTTTCGACAAGATCAGCTCCGTCGGCGTCACCGAGCACGTGCCAGAGAAGCGGCAGCCGGAGTATTTCGCGCGAGCGTTCGACGCGCTCGAGCCCGGCGGACTGTTCCTCAATCACTGCGAGGTGAGCACCCGGACGGCCCGGCGCGCCAACGGCATCGCCGAGCGGGTGGGCCGCTGGCTCTGGAAGCGCGACCAGTTCATCGACAAATACGTCTTTCCGGACGCCAGGCTGGTGCCCCTGGCCAGTATGATCCGGAGCGCGGAAAGCGTCGGCTTCGAGGTCAGGGACGTCGAAAGCCTGCGCGAGCACTACGTGATGACCCTGCGCGCCTGGCTGCGGGGACTCGAGCGCCGTCGCGCCGAGGCGATGCGGCTGGTGGGAGAGCGGACGTACCGCGTATGGCGGCTTTACATGTCCGCCGGCGCGTACGGTTTTCGCATAGGTGGGATCAATATCGTCCAGACGCTGTTATCGAAACCGACCAATGAGGGGCGGGCCGGGCTGCCGCTGACGCGGGAAGACCTGTACCGAGCCGACACCAGCAAGAGGGGGCCAACGAGCCAATGGCAGTCCGCGACGTAATCGACGAAAAAGGGGTCAAATGGAGGGTGTGGGCAGTCCAGCGCTCCGCCATTCATCCCAAAACCGCCGCCGAGGATTTCCTGGGCGACTACGGCGAGGGTTGGCTGTGCTTCGAGTCGGCCAACGAGCGGCGGCGCCTGGCCCGTTTTCCGGACGATTGGGACAAGATGGGCGAGAAGGATTTGTGCGGGCTGCTTAGTCGGGCGGCGATCGTACCCGTCCGCGGCAAGAGGACGCCTCCCAAGCCGGGAGAAGCGGCATCTCCCTGAGGGCCGTGGCATAATGGGCGCGGGCAACCAATTCCCGGCTGCTCGCGTCAAATTATGCGAATGAAACTCCGCGTCCTGTTTATAGCTGTCCTGCTGTCGGCTGCCAGCGCGGCATCTGCCCAGCAGCTGGACGTCATCCGCGGCCAGATCGTGGGCCCCGATGGCAAGCCACTCGAGGACGCGAAAGTGACCGCGACCTCGCTGTCGGGCAACGTCAATCGCAGCTCCCGCACGGACAAGAGCGGCCGCTACACCATCACCTTTCCGGGCGGCGAAGGCGATTACTTCGTCGAGGTCTCCGCCATCGGTTATGCGGCTCGCCGGTTCGAGGTAAGGCGCACCGCCGACCAGGACATCCTCGTCGCCGACGCCCGTCTGCAGTCGACGGCGGGGCTGCTCGAGACCGTGAAGGTCACCGGCCAGCGGGACCGCCCGGAGAGAAACGACGCCTCGCCGGACATAAGCGGCAGCGAGCGTCCGGTCGACAACAGCGCGGTGCCGGCCGATCAACAGGGCGACATCGCGGCGATGGCGGCGTCGCTGCCCGGCGTCACGCTGGTGCCGGGCCAGGACGGCGACCCGTCCGGCTTTTCGGTCCTTGGACTGTCGCCGGATCAGAACAACACCACGCTCAACGGGATGAACTTCGGCGGATCCAACCTGCCGCGTGACGCCAACGTCAGCACATCTCTGGTCACCACGCCCTACGACGTTTCGCGCGGTGGGTTCAGCGGCGCCCAGTTCCAGATTCGCGGGCGGCCCGGATCCAACTACATCACCCGCACCATGAGCCTGAACGTCGACGCGCCCCAGATGCAGTGGACCGATCGCGCGGCGCGCTCGCTGGGACAGCAATACAGCAATCTGTCGGTCGGTGGTCTGCTCGCCGGCCCCATTCGACAGGACGCATCGTTCTACAACTTCGCCTACCAGATCGGCAGGCGAGCCAACGACCTGCGTTCTCTGCTCAACACGGACGCGATTGGCCTGCAGACTTCGGGCATCGCGCCCGATTCCGTGACGCGGCTGCTGTCGATTCTGCAGGGTCTCGGAGTGCCGACACTCACCAATCGGCTGCCGGCCAGCCGGCTCGGAGAGCAGGGCTCGGTCTTCGGCAGCTTCGACTTCGCGCCTCAATCGTCGTCGAGCGGCCAGGCGCTCAACATGTCGTACAACGGCAGCTGGAATCAGCAGACGCCGGCGTCCTCGCTGACTAGCGAGCTGCCGGCGCACAGCGGCGATCGCACGAACTGGAATGCCGGCCTGCAGGCCCGACACACCAACTATTTCGGTGTCGGGATCCTGAGCGAGACGTCGCTGGGATTGAGTCGCTCGCGCAGCTTCGGGTCGCCCTATCTCGACGTCCCGAGCGGAACAGTTCGCATCAACTCGACCTTCGCCGACGGAACGCCGAGCATCAAGCTCGTGTCATTCGGTGGAAGCTCGAGCCTGAATACCAGTCAGACGAACACCGGGACAGAGCTGACCAATCAGCTCTCGTGGTTCAGCAGCAACAACAAGCACCGCATCAAATTCACCACCGAGCTGCGGCGCGACGCCTTTACGTTGAACCAGCAGTTCAACACCCTCGGATCCTTCTTTTACAACTCGCTCGCGGATCTCGAGGCGCAGCAGCCGTCGTCATTCAGCAGGCAGCTTTCGCCGCGGGTCCGCAGTGGCAGCCAGTTCATCGGCGGTCTCTCGCTCGGCGATTCGTATCGGCGGAGCGACAACCTGCAGCTACAGTACGGCCTGCGTCTCGATGGCAACCGATTCTCGGCGACGCCGACCTACAATCCCGATCTCCAGGCCGTGTTCGGTGAGCGCAACGACCGCGCGCCGAACCACGTTTACGTGAGTCCGCGGGTCGGATTCTCGTGGAGCTACGGCACCGCGCCGCAGATCGCGGGATTCGCCGGCGCCATGCGGGGGCCGCGGGCGGTGGTGCGCGGCGGAATCGGGCTCTTCCAGAATACTCCGAATACGACCCTGATCAGCGGAGCGATCGACAATACGGGGCTGGCCAGCGCGCTGCAGCAGGTGCTGTGCGCCGGTACCGCGACGCCGACGCCCGACTGGAACAATTACGTGAGCGATCCCTCGTCGATCCCGGGGCAGTGCGCCGACGGCAGCGTATTCGCGAGCACCGTGCCCAACGTGACCTTCTTCGCGAAAGATTATGCGGCACCGCGGAGCCTCCGATCCAACCTCAATTGGACGGGTCCGATCCTCAACAACCTGTTCACCGCGAACGTCGAAGCTACTTACTCGAAGAACATGAACCAGCCGGGCATCGTCGATCTGAATTTCAGCCCGACGGTGCAGTTCACGCTGGCGGACGAGGCGCACCGTCCGGTGTTCGTCCTGCCGTCCAGCATCGTACCGACGACCGGAGCTATCGCGTCCAGCGACGCCCGGGTAAGTCCCTTGTTCTCGCGCGTCACTGAGCTCAGGTCCGATCTCAAGTCCGACAGCCGACAGCTCAGATTCAGTCTTTCCCCTTCCAGCTTCAGCACCAACTACAGCTGGGGCCTTTCGTACGTGTACTCGAACCTTCGCGAGCAGGTGCGAGGGTTCACCAACACCGCCGGAAATCCGCTGGATGTCGAATGGGGCCGGTCGGCCTTCGATTCGCGCCACCAGATCCAGTACAATCTCGGCTACAATTTCTTCGACGCCGTGCGAGTGAACTGGTTCGGCTCCTTCCGCTCGGGTTCGCCGTACACTCCCGTGGTGGCGGGCGACATCAACGGCGATGGATACGCCAACGATCGTGCTTTCATTTTCAATCCGGCGACCACGGCCGATGCGGCGCTCGCCGCGCAGATGCAGTCGCTGCTGAATAGCTCACGGGGCGGAGCCGCTGATTGTCTGCGGAGCCAGCTCGGAAGTCTCGCCGCCCGGAACAGCTGTCAGGGTCCGTGGATCTCGCAGGCGAACCTGTCGCTCTCGTTCAATCCACTCAAGTTCCGGATGCCGCAGCGCGCGACGCTGTCGCTGCAAGTCGGCAATCCACTCGGCGCCGCCGATCTTCTGCTGCACGGCAACAACAATCTTCGCGGCTGGGGACAGTTCTCCTTCCCCGACCCCAACCTGCTTTCCGTGCGCGGGTTCGACCCGGTGACCCAGCGCTACGCTTATGACGTCAACCAGAGGTTCGGATCCACCCTGCCGGCACTAACCGCTGTGAGAGCGCCTGTCACTGTAACTGCAATGATGCGTTTCGACCTCGGACCGACTCGCGAGCGACAGGCGCTCACTCAGCAGCTCGATAGGGGCAGAACGCTCCGCGGGACCAAGGCGCCGGAGGGTCTGCTGAAAGCGATTTACGGGAGCGGCGGCATCCCGAATCCGCTTGCATCCATCCTTCGGCAGGCCGATTCGCTCGGACTGAGCGGCCCGCAGGCCGACAGCATCGCAACCATGAACCGGCGTTACGTGATCAGCGTCGATTCAATCTGGTCGCCGGTGGCGAAGTATCTGGCAGCGTTGCCCGACAACTACAACAAGGACGAGGCATACTCGCACTACATCCGGGCGAGGGAAGCTTCCGTCGACATGCTGATTCGGCTGGTTCCCGACATCAAGCGGATCATTACGCCGGAGCAGCGCAGGAAGCTGCCGCCGTTCATCTCCAGTTATCTCGACCCGCGATATCTTGCCTCGATTCGCTCCGGCACCGCCGGCGCCGGCAACGGACCGATGATGATGTTCCCCGGCATGATTATGAGGTCAGACGGCGGCGGACCTGGGGGCGGCGGTGGCGGGGTCGTCATCATCAGGAATTGAGCCGGGACGCTCGTCAAACGATACTGAGGAATCCATCAGTGAATAAAGCAATCACCATTCTCGTCGCCGCGTTCGGCGTAGCATCGCCCGTCGGCGCGCAGTCGCTGCCGCCCGTTCGACAGCTCGGGCCCGTCACCGCCGTTGCGAAGGAGCAGACGGGTGCCATCTCGGCGATTCGTCCGCTCGCGGATGGCCGGGTGATCGTCAACGACATCGTTGGCCGTCGGGTGCTGATGTTCGACTCGACGCTGGCGAACGCCACAGTCATTGCGGATACCACGAGCGCCACCGCCAACGCCTACGGCGTGCAGCCGGGCGGGCTGATCGCATTTCGCGGTGATTCCACTCTGTTCGTGGATGTTGGATCACTGTCGATGCTGCTGATCGACCCGTTCGGGAAAGTTGCGCGGGTGATGTCGGCGCCGCGTCCCCAGGATGTTCGTTTTCTCATCGGCGGACCGTTCGGAAATCCCGGCTTCGATCCACAGGGAAGACTCGTGTATCGGGCGCCGCCCAATTTTGCGGCCTTTGGGCCGCCCCCCGGGGCGGGAGGATCCAACGGACGTCTGCCGCAATTTCCGACTCTGCCCGATTCCGCGGCGATCGTCCGCTACGATCTGGCGACGAGGAAGGTCGATACCATCACTTACTTCAAGACGCCCAAGGTCAATCTCAACGTCACGCAGACATCCGATGGTGGCATCAGGGTGATCAACTCGTTCAACCCGCTGCCGCAGGGCGACGACTGGGCTCTTCTGCCTGACGGCACCATCGCATTGGTGCGGACGAAAGACTACCACGTCGATTGGCTGGGGCAGGATGGCAAGATCATCTCATCGCCAAGGATCCCGTTCAATTGGCAGCGGCTGACCGACGAGCAGAAAGTAGCATTCGTCGATTCGGCGAAGATCGCGATCGAAAAACAGCGGGCCAGCGGCACGCTGTTCGGCGGCGGAACGCAGCAGCTGGTCATCGGCGGCGACGCCGGGGGTGCCGTCCGTCGGCCGGGCGGCGGCGATCGCGCGCCCGGAGCTACCGTTACGACGACGACTTCCGCTCCCGCGCCGAGCCAGCTGCCGCCGCTTACCATGGTTCCACCGACCGACCTGCCCGATTACAAGCCCGCTTTCAGCCCAGGGTCCACGCGCGTCGATGCGGACGGCAACCTGTGGATCCGCACCAGCGAGAACGTCGATTCGCGCCCGGTCTACGATGTCGTCAGTCGTCAGGGGACGCTGATCGACCGGGTGCAGCTGCCGGCCAACCGAACCTTGGTTGGCTTCGGAGCGGGCGGGGTGGCTTATCTCGCGGTACGCGACGGCGCGACGGCGCACCTCGAGAAGGCCAGGGTCAAGTAGCTCGACGCATCCCTCTGCCGACGATACGCGCCAGCGCCATGATGGTGATCATCGGATTTACACCCGACGACGCCGGGAACAGGCTCGCATCCGCAACGTAGGCGCCCGGCAGTCCGAACACACCGCCGTGCTCGTCGCACACACCCCACGGACTCTCGGCCCCCATCCGACAGGTCCCCATTTGGTGCGCGCTGAAAAGCGGGAGCCGGTTGGGCGCCATTGATGCGGCGTTGATGCGCTTGCAGAAGGATTCGATCGACTGAGTC
>DASXGU010000124.1:0-2538 GCA_036488915.1 Gemmatimonadaceae bacterium
GTCGCCGCGTAGTCAGCACCAATAGGCAGTGCGGTCCAGCCGTTGGCGGTTGGAGCGTTGCGTTCCTGGACGTCCGAGAGACATACTAGCGGCGTGAACAGGCACGTCTTCCTCTATGGCTTGCTCGGCGGACTCCTCATCGCGCTCCTCAAGGCGATCGAATACCGCTTTCTGGTGGTGGAGTACTCGGTCGAGATTTATGGCGGTCTCATCGCCGTGATCTTCGCCGGGCTCGGCGTCTGGCTGGGCCTGCGCATCACGCGCCCAGCGCCGCCGCCCCCGACGGTAGTGACTATCGAGGCGGCGCCACCGCCTACGCCTTTCGTTCGCGATGCCATGCAAGTCGAAACGCTCGGCGTCACGCCGCGGGAGCTCGAGATCCTCGAGCTCATTGCCCAGGGCCTGAGCAATCGCGAGATCGCGACGAAGCTGTTCGTCAGCGAGAATACCGTGAAGACGCACTCCAGCCGGGTTTTCGACAAGCTCGGCGCCAGGCGTCGCACCCAGGCCGTGCAGTTCGGGAAGCAGCGCGGCCTGATCGCCTGAGGGCCGTTTTTCGTCACCCTAACGGATGATTTTGGGGCTGGCAGGCAAAAAATCACCCGAAAGCATGACGACAAACCGACGAGAGAGCTCTATTCTGTCGCCACTCTCACCCCAACCGGAGCACCCATGAAACGAACCGTCCTGACCTTCGGCCTCATCGCGGGCGCGATCATGTCGATCGAGATGATCGTCGGCCTGCCGTTCATCGACGAGATCGGCTCGCTGGGAGTCGTGGTCGGCTACGCGACGATGGTGGTTGCATTCCTGATGATCTACTTCGGCATTCGCTCCTACCGCGATGGGGTCGCGGGCGGCTCGATCGGTTTCGGAAGGGCGTTCGGCGTCGGCATCCTGATCACCCTCATCGCGTGCATCTGCTACGTCGCGACGTGGGAAGTGATCTTCTACAAGTTCACCCCCGACTTCTTCGACAAATACTCCGCGCGGGTGCTCGCCCAGACAAAGGAGTCGGGCGCGACTGCCGCGCAGATCGAGGTGAAGCGACGCGAGCTGGCGATCCAGGGCGCGGAATACAAGAAGCCGCTGGTGAACATCGCCTACACGTTCATCGAGCCTTTTCCCGTCGGCCTCGTGTTCACGCTCGTGTGCGCCGCCTTGCTGCGGCGACGCCGGCCCGGTGAACCCGGCCGCGCATCGTTCGCCACGGCGGGCCCGTCCCCAGAACCTAATTGAACCTCACTACCACTCGTCACTGGAAGGTTTATGAAGCGAGTAACCGGCATTGGCGGCATCTTCTTCAAGGCCAAAGACGCTCCGGCGCTACAGGCCTGGTACAAGCGTCACCTCGGAATCGATGTCCAGGACTGGGGCGGCGCATCTTTCGACTGGACAGACGGTGACGGCAAACCAGTTGGCGGGACGACTGCCTGGACCATTACGTCAGCACAAAGCAAGCAGTTCGCGCCGAGCACCGCACCCTTCATGGTCAACTACCGGGTCGAAGATCTCTATGGGCTCGTCCAAGCCTTGCGCGAAGAAGGCTGCAACGTTCTGGAGAAGATCGACGATTCCGAGTACGGAAAATTCGGCTGGGTCATCGATCCGGAAGGAAACAAGGTAGAGCTCTGGCAACCGCCCGTCGGTCAATGACGAGTGTCAGGCACGCCACCCCTCTCCCCGACACATCCGGGCGCAACTCGCCAAGCGGTTGATCCGGGAGCTATGTCCGCGGCGCTGATGGTTTGGCTGCGTAGATAAAGTCGTAGTAATCGCGCATCGCCAGCTCGGACGCCGCGTCATCGTCGACGATGACTGTGGCGTCACGGTGCAATTGCAGCGCGCTCGCGGTAATCATGCTGGTCACCGGTCCCTCGACGGCCTGGGCGATCGCCCTCGCTTTCGATTTTCCGCTGGCAACCAGTAGCAGCTGGCGGGCCTCCAGGATGGTACCGACACCCATTGTGATCGCGTACACGGGCACGTCCTCCCGGCGCTCGAAAAAGCGCGCGTTGTCGCCGATCGTCTGCATGGAGAGCGTCTTCAGGCGAGTGCGCGAGCTGAGAGAGCTCGTCGGCTCGTTGAACGCGATGTGGCCGTCGGAGCCGATGCCGAGTATCTGGAGATCGATCCCGCCAGACTCGACGATTCGTTTTTCGTACCAGTCGCAGAACGCGGGATAGTTGCTGGTCGTGCCGGATGGGACGTTGATGTTCTGCGGCTGGACGTTCACGTGCCGGAAGAAATTCTCCTGCATGAAGTAGCCGTAGCTCTGGGGGTGATTGCCCGGCAGACCGACGTACTCGTCGAGATTGAACGTCACCACACGCGAGAAGTCGAGCTGCCCGCGGTCATACATTCGGACCAGCTCCTGGTACAGCCCGAGCGGCGTGGAACCGGTCGCCATGCCGAGGACGGCGTTGGGTTTGGTGTTGAGCAGCTCGGCGACTATCTGCGCCGCCAGCTTGCTCATCTCGTCGTAGTTCTGCCTGATGACTACTTCCATGAAGTGCTCACCTCGATTCAGTCATTTGG
>DASXGU010000148.1:0-20918 GCA_036488915.1 Gemmatimonadaceae bacterium
CGCACCCACACGCCGGCGCCGACCACGGGAGCGATCACCGCCGCCGACCTTCGCACCAGGCTCTACATCTTCGCCGACGATTCGATGCAGGGCCGGCTGCTGGCCACGGCGGGGAACGTCAAGGGCGTGGAGTACATCGCCGGCGAAGTGAAGAAGATGGGACTCATACCCGCGGGCGATAACGGAACGTTCTTCCAGGCGGTGAACGTCGTCGATCGCAAGTTCGATCCCGCCAGCAGGCTGGCGATCGCGGGCAACGAGTTCGCCCCGTGGACCGATTTCGTGCTGCGCGATCAGGGCGCCAACTCGCGGAGCCTCAATGGAGTGCAGGCGATCTACGGCGGCATCTGGGGGGACTCGACATCGCTCATCGATCCCGCAGCAACGGCCGGGAAGCTCGTCGTCTTCAGGCTCAATGCAAACGGCGTCACGCAAAACTCCGGCGGTGGGGTCAATCGCGCCCTCGTGACGCGCAGCTACGCCAACGCCGCCGGTATCGCCATCGCGTCTCTGGAAGCGATGCCGCCCCAGATGATCGATATTTTCCAGCAACCGAATCAGCAACTGAGGAACGAAGCCGACCCCGAGCTGCCGGCATTCCTCTATGTGAACAAGAAAGTGGCCGACGCGCTGGTAGGCGGCGGTATCGACAGCGCCAAAGCCGGCAAGATCGGAGCGACAGTGACGTCGACGCCGCGCTTCCTCGAGACCCCGACGCAGTATCCGGCGCGCAACGTCGTGGCGATGATCCGCGGCAGCGATCCCAGACTGCGCGGCGAGTACGTCGCCATCGGCGCCCACAACGACCACATCGGCTGGAGCACGAGGCCCGTCGCGCACGACTCCATCTACGTGGTGAACCATCTATTCCGCACCGGCGGCGCAGACGATCCGCCGCCGCGGCTCGACGCCGCGCAGCAGGCGCAGGTCAACGCGGTGATCGCGGACATCCGGAAGCGCTCGAACGGCGCGTCGGCGCGTCCCGACTCGATTTACAACGGCGCCGACGATGACGGTTCCGGCAGCGTCAGCGCGCTCGAGATCGCCCAATACTTCGCATCGCAGAAGGTGAAGCCGAAACGCTCCCTGCTGTTCGTCTGGCACGTCGGCGAAGAGGCGGGACTCTATGGATCGGAGTGGTATACCGACCATCCGACCGTTCCGCGCGATTCCATCGTCGCCCAGCTGAACATGGACATGGTCGGCCGCGGCGCCGCCTCCGACAATACCGGCATCACCAAAGCTGGAGTTCGGTACCACGGCAACGCCGACTACCTCCAGCTCGTGGGCTCGCGCCGTCTCTCCACCGAGCTTGGCGATCTGGCCGAATCAGTCGATCGTGGCGAGAAGCATCCATTTGCGTTCGACTACGCGATGGATGCCAACGGCCATCCTTCTAACATCTATTGTCGCAGCGACCACTATGAGTACGCGCGCTACGGCATCCCGATCATTTTCTTTACCACCGGCGGTCACGCCGACTACCACCAGGTCACTGACGAGCCGCAGTACATCGACTACGATCGCATGGCTCGGGTGGCACAGTACGTTGCGGACCTCGCTACGAGGGTGGCGAACCTCGAGCACCGGCCACTAGTCGACAAGCAAAAACCTGATCCACACGGCGAGTGCGTGCAGTAGAGCTGGCCAAACAGCGTAAGAAAGGGTCGCCTCGGCGACCCTTTTTTTTGCGTCAAGGGCGAAGTCCGCGCCGGCCTGGTTCTGTGAAAATGCCTGATCAGGCTGGCCCGACTTTCGCCTAATCAGGGGATAGTGGTGCCCGAAAACCTCGTTCCTCTACAGCGGTTTGACCCTCGGTTATGACCAACCGTACCCTATTCTCCACAATCGCTCCAGTAGCTCTGCTGTTGTCGGCAACCCTCGTTTCCGGCTGCAAATCCGGAGAGAGCGCGCCCGCCGCTAAAACCGAGAGCGCCCAGACCTGGTCCCCCGACAAGCTCACGGCGGTCGAGGGCGTGCCGGCCACTGCCATCGAATCCGCGATCCAGGAGAAGCTGGCTGGGCCCAGGCTCGACCGGATCGACGACGACCAGTGGGCCCACACAAGGCGCCTTTACCAGCTCTACGGCAACAACCCCCTCTGGCTGACCAGCAATGGCCTCCACGAGGCGCGCACCAAGGCTCTCACCAATGCCATCCTCGCCGCGAACGCTGACGGCATGAGACTCAGCGACTATCCGATCGCCGCTCTCGCCAACGCCATTGCCGCGCTAAAGGAGACGAAGACACCTACCGCCGAACAGCTGGCCAACGCCGACGTCGTTCTTACTGCAGCGTACACCTCGCTTGGCGAAGATCTTCTCACCGGTCAGATCGATCCGCGCACCGTCGCCCAATCGTGGCACGTCGATCCCCAGGAGGAAAACGTCGACAGCGCGCTGGTCCGAAACCTCCGCTTCACCCAGCTCGACAAAGCGCTCGCGACGATGCGTCCCACCGACGACGATTACGCCGGCCTCAGCAAGGAGCTGCAGAGGTGGCGGGTAATCGTCGCCAAGGGCGGATGGCAGCAGGTGCCCGCCGTCTCGGGCAATGTGAAGCCGGGCGCTACGACGAGCCCCGCGGTCCTCACTGCGGTCCGCAACCGGCTCGCGGTCGAGGGAATCACAGACTCGTCGTCCAGCGGATCGGCCTCGCCGTCGTCGGGCTCCGACGTCTACGACCGGGGGCTGGCCGGAGCCGTCGCGGAATTCCAGCGCCGGCACTCGATCAACGTCGATAGCGCGCTTGGCAAGGAAACCATCGATGCGATGAACGTTCCCGCCAGCTATCGCCTCGGGCAGATCGCCGCCAACATGGAGCGCTATCGCTGGCTGCCGCGAAGCTTCGGCAAGAGGTACATCTTCGTCAACGTTCCCGCGTTCAAGCTCGAGGCGTACGACAGCGGCCAGAAGTCGCTCGAGATGAAGGTCATCGTCGGCCAGGAGTATGAGGACAAAGCGACGCCTGTCTTCGCCGATTCAATGGAGACGGTGGTGTTCAGGCCTTACTGGAACGTGCCGCCCGACATCGCCGCCAAGGAGATCTTCCCCAAGGGAAGCGCGTACATGGCGAGCGAGAACATGGAGACCTATTCCGAGGGCGGTCAGACCGCCGTTCGCCAGCGTCCGGGACCGAAGAACGCGCTCGGCTTCGTGAAGTTTCTCTTTCCCAACGATTTCAACATCTATCTCCACGATACTCCGAACCACGAGCTGTTCCAGAAGGACGTGCGGGCATTCAGCCACGGCTGCATCCGCGTCGAAAAGCCGGACGAGCTCGCGCAGTGGGTGCTCGGTTGGCCCGCTGACCAGGTGGAGCAGGCAATGAAGAACGGACCCGACAACAGATCGGTGAAGGTTCCGAAAAAAATTCCGGTCTACATCACCTACTTCACTTCTTACATGAACAACGGGCAGCTGTACTTCGGAAACGACCTCTACGGCCGGGACGACAAGCTCGTTCCCGCCGTGATGTCGGGCGCGATGCCACCGAAGGACGTAGTCGACGCCGTTCAGGCTCTGCGCAGGATCGCCAGCGCCTGAGATCAAAGGTTGAGGAATTGGCAGTGGCACGACCATCAGGACTCGAATCGGGAGAAGAAATTCCAAGAGCGAAGACCGGCGTCACCGGACTGGACAGCATTCTAGCCGGTGGACTGCCCACGAATCACCTTTATCTCATCGATGGGGAGCCGGGCACGGGCAAGACGACCCTTGCGCTGCAGTTCCTTCTCGAGGGTGTGGCGAAGGGCGAGCGGGGACTTTACGTAACGCTCTCGGAGACGGCCGCCGAGCTCAAGGCGGTTGCCGGCTCGCACGGTTGGGATCTCGCCGGAATCGAGATTTTCGAGCTGTCCAAGGATGCCGCGCTCGACGTCAACGAGACCTACACCATCTTCCACCCTGCCGAGGTCGAGCTGCAGCAGACCGTCGACGAGGTACTGAAGGCGGTGGAGAGGCACGATCCGGCTCGCGTGGTGTTCGACTCGCTCTCCGAAATGCGCCTGCTCGCCCGCGAGCCGCTTCGCTTTCGCCGGCAGATTCTCGCCATCAAGCAGTACTTCAGTGACCGTCAGTGCACGGTGCTCCTTCTCGACGACAAGACTGCCCCCGAGGGAGATCTTCAGCTCCACAGCCTGGCGCATGGAGTCATCGTTCTGGAGCACGTCGCACTGGAGTACGGCTCCGAGCGGCGACGTCTGCAAGTCACCAAGGTGCGCGGCATCAGGTTTCGCGGCGGTTACCACGATTTTCGAATCGTCACCGGCGGCATCGAGGTATATCCGCGTGTGCTTCAGGACGAGCCGCGGGTCGATGTCTCCGGCGATCGGTTGCTGAGCGGCTCGGCGCCGCTCGATCAGCTGCTGGGAGGCGGCATCACCTGCGGCACCAGCACGCTCATCACCGGTGCGGCGGGAACCGGCAAATCGGTGCTGTGCACCCAGTTTGCCCGCGCCGCCCTGATGACGGGGAAAAAAGTTCTTTTCTACCTGTTCGACGAGCGTATGAGCACTTTCCGACTGCGCTCCGCGGCTCTCGGTATGGATGTCGAGGACGCGAGAGGTTCTGGACAGCTGCGGATGACCCAGGTCGAGCCGACCGAGCTGTCGCCGGGCGAGTTCGCCAGCCAGGTGGTTCGGGCCGTCGAGGACGATGACTGCTCGATGGTGATAATCGACTCCATCAACGGCTACATGCAGTCGATGCCCGAGGAAAGGCTGCTGCCGATACAGGTACATGAGCTATTGAGCTTCCTGTCCAACAACGGAGTCTCCTGCATCATGACGCTGGTGCAGCACGGCATCTTCGGCAATCCGGTTGACGAGGCAGCGGAAGTGAGCTATCTGGCCGACACCGTCGTCCTGCTCCGATATTTCGAGGTGTCGGGCAGCGTCCGACAGGCGATCTCGGTGGTGAAGAAGCGCAGCGGCGATCACGAGCGGACCATTCGCGAGTGCAAGGTGCAGAAGGGCGGATTGTTCGTGGGCGAGCCGCTCCGCGAGTTCCAGGGTGTGTTGACGGGCGTGCCCCAGTACACCGGCGGCGCTGCCCCACTGCTGCACGGCGATGGAACGAAACCCGACCAGAATCAGTCGGACCACGAGGCTTACGCGGAGGATGGAGTTGGCGACCGCAGTCGAAAGCGAAAGAAGTCAAAGCGCTGAGCCGCTCGCGGTCGAGGAAGGGGGCGCCGCCCCGCGGGGTCTCCTCGTCGCCATCCTCGCCCCGACCGGCAAGGACGGCAGCGTCGCCGCCAAGGTTCTCGACCGCGTCGGGCTTCCCAGCCGGATCTGCGAGAACATGGGCGACGTCTGCGAGCTGATTGCAAGCGAGGAGATCGGGGTCCTGCTGATGGCCGAGGAGGCACTGGAGCCGAAGGCGCGCGAAAGGCTTTTCGAGTCGCTCGAGAAGCAGCCGTCCTGGTCCGACGTCCCGATCGTGATCCTCACCGGCGAGGACGAGCTGTCGGGCGCGCTGCCCCGCATCCTGCGCGGCGTCGCGCAGAAGGGCAACGTCACCCTGCTCGAGCGGCCGGTGCGCGTCGCGACCCTGACCACCGTCATCCGCTCCGGCCTCCGGGCGCGTCAAAGACAGCTCGACGTGAAAGCGAATCTCGAGGAGCGGCACGCCGCGGAGATATCTCTGCGCGAGAGCGAGATGCGATTGCGCGCGGCGGTGCAGTCGGCCCCGTATCCCTTGATGCTCCACGCGTCCGACGGCGAGATCCTCCAGCTGAGCGAAGCGTGGATGAATCTCACGGGGTACTACTCGACGCCAGTCACCACCACCGCGGAATGGGCGAAGCTGGCGTTTCCCGGGACCCGGGAGACAGAGATACTTCCACGCGGCTCCGAGGCGCGGGACCAGATGGAGGGCGAATCGGTCCACCTCGGCGAGCAGACCGTCAGGGCAGCCAACGGCCGCGACCGGATCTGGGATTTCCATCGCGTTGCACTCGGCACGCTGCCCGACGGCCGTCGCCTGTGGCTCACAGCCGGGATCGACGTCACGGAGTACAAGCAGCTGGTCGAGAGCGAGCGCACGGCGCGTCATGAGGCGGAGGAAGCCAACAAGGCCAAAAGCCAGTTCCTCGCGACGATGTCGCACGAGCTCCGCACGCCACTGAATGCCATCGCCGGCTACTCCGAGCTGCTGAAGCTGGAGCTGCGGGGTCCGATCACTCCCGAGCAGCGCGAAGATCTCGACCGCATCGACCGAAGCCAGCGGCACCTGCTGTCGCTGATCAACGACGTCCTCAACTTCGCCAAGATCGAGGCCGGCCACGTCGCCGTGACTACGACGCCAATGGGCATTGGCCAGGTCATGGAAAGCCTGCGTGAGTTCGTCGAGCCGCAGCTGCGCGAGAAAGAATTGCACTTCGACATGTGCGACAACATTCCGGTGGGAGAGGCCTGCGGCGACCCCGACAAGGTCCGGCAGATCCTGATCAATCTTCTCTCGAACGCGATCAAGTTCACTCCGCGCGGGGGTCACATCGCCATCGAGTGCGAGGAGAGCGAGGAGGCGATCCTGATCAGCGTGCGCGACGATGGCGCCGGCATCCCATCCAACAAGCGCGACGCCATCTTCGAGCCTTTCGTGCAGGTGAATCGCGACTATTCCTCGCAGCACGAAGGCACGGGACTGGGGCTGGCGATAAGCCGCGACCTGGCGCGACGCATGGGCGGCGATCTGTCTGTCGAGAGCACGCTTGGCGAAGGGTCCAGATTTACCCTCACTCTGCCCCGCGCCTAGACGCGCTTCGCCCGGTCGTCGTCGACCGATTCGATAGACAGAAGTTTGCTGGCGGCAGGTTTGCAGGAGGCGCCCCACAGTGGGCATTACCTACGCAATCTCCCCGAGCGTGCAGCGGATCCGGGTCTACTCAACCGGAATAATCCGCGCATCCGATCTCAGGAAATTCCTCACCGAGCTGCTGGAAGATCCGGCGCTCCGACCCGGACTGCGCGCGCTCTACGACGCGCGCTTCGCCGAGCCTGATATCACCGTGCTCGAGCTGGCGGAGGTGGCAGGCATTGTCGCACGGGTGGTGGCGCGCGGCGTTTCGCGGGTGGCCATCGCCGCCGAATCGGCCAACACTCTCCGGGTAGCAAAAACGTTCGCCGCGCTCGCCCGTTCCATCGGTATAGATGTGGACGTCTTCGAAGAGCTGGCGGACGCCGAGGCGTGGCTGGCCGACCCCGGCGAGGAAGGCGAGAATCCGGAGTGGCTCCTCTCTACTGCCTGACTGGCTGCGGGACCGGATCGATCCGACTGCCGCTATCAGAGTCGAAAATGTGGACGCCCTCGGGATGCACGCGTACCGACACGGTATCTCCGGGCTTGATCATCGCCTGCGGCGGAGCAACCGCGACGAGGCGGTCGCCACCCGAGAGAGTGACGTAGACAATGAGCTCGTTTCCCATCGGCTCGACGACGCCGACTTCGCCGCGCGGCTTGTTCTCGCCGCCGGCGGTGACGTCGATATGCTGGGGGCGCACGCCGAGTACCACACGTCGGCCGGGCTCGCTATTGCACGGGACGTCGAGCGTCAGGTCGATGCCCTTGAAGGTGCACATCCCCACACCCGCACCTGAACCCTCGGCGCGCTGAATCACGCCCTCGATGAAATTCATCGCGGGGCTGCCGATGAACCCTGCCACGAATTTGTTGGCGGGGCGCTGGTACAGCTCCATCGGCGGGGCGATCTGCTGCAGCACGCCTTCCTTGAGCACCGCGATGCGGTCACCGAGCGTCAACGCTTCCGACTGATCGTGGGTGACATAGACCATCGTCGCGCCGAGCTTTCGGTGCAGCCGCGACAGCTCGACGCGGGTTTCGACCCGCAGCTGGGCGTCGAGGTTGGAGAGCGGCTCGTCGAACAGAAACGCCAGCGGCTCACGCACGATGGCGCGCCCCAGCGCCACCCGCTGGCGCTGGCCGCCGGAGAGCTGCGCAGGTTTCCTGTCGAGCAATGGCTCCAGGCCGAGCGATGAGGCGATGGCATTGACGCGCTGAGCAATAACCGCTGCCGGCTGCTTTCTGATGGAGAGCCCGAAGCCGAGGTTCTCGCGCACCGTCATGTGCGGATACAGCGCGTAATTCTGGAAGACCATCGCGATGTCGCGCTGCTGTGGCGGTAGATCGGTGACGTCGCGCTCGCCGATGCGAATGACGCCATCGGTGACTCGCTCGAGCCCCGCCATCATCCGGAGCACCGTCGATTTCCCGCTCCCCGATGGGCCGACGAGGACGAGCAGCTCGCCGTCCTTCACCTCGAGGCTCAGGTCTTTCGCGGCGACGTAGCCGTTGGGGTAGATCTTGTCGATGTGCTCCAGAAGTATTCGCGCCATGGATTACTGGACCGAGGAGTGAGGGGATGCTTGGACTCGACCGAACGGTCGTGGGGGGCGGCCGGGCTCGCCCGCCCCGAACCGTAACGCGGTAAGGGGGCGGGGTGGCGTGGTTACCTGGTGCCGGGGAAAGACGATGCTGCCACTCAGAACAGTCGGGGTTAACCGGTCCCCGGCAACCGTGCTACCCCCACCCCTTACCACGTTACGGTTCGGAGCAGTAGGACCCAATCGGCCCCTACGACGGTTCGGTCGAGTAGACCTGATCACCCCTTCACCGCCCCCGCGGTCAGTCCTTGAACGATCCGTCTCTGAAACACGAGAACCATGGCCGCAACCGGCGCCGTCGCCACCACGGCGGCTGCGAGAATCTCGCCCCACGGCACCTGATACTGTCCTCTAAACAGCGCGATGGCGACGGGCACCGTCTGCCGCTCGGGTCCGAGGGTGAAGGACAGCGCAAACAGGAATTCGTTCCAGCAGTAGATGAAAGTAAGAATGCCGGTCGTTGCCAGGCTCGGGACCGCAAGCGGCAGCAGAATCCGGGTGAAGCTCTGACGACGTGTCGCGCCGTCGACGTGGGCGGCTTCCTCGAGATCCTTGGGTATCTGCCGGATCGAGCCGGTGAGAACCCAGACCGTGAGGGGCATCGCGAAAGTCATGTACGGCATGATCAGCCCCGGATAGGTATCGATCAGGTGCAGTGACCGGAGCAGCAGATACAGCGGGCTCACTATCGAGATCTGCGGGAACATCGTCACTGCCAGAATGAACGCCATGATCGGCGCCTTTCCGCGGAACTCCAGCCTCGCCAGCGCGTACGCGGCCAGCGTGCCGACAATCAGGCAGAAGAGCGTCGTCGTCCCCGCCACCACCAGTGAGTTGCGAATGGGCGTAATGAAGTCCCGCTCGGTGAACAGCGCCCGGTAGTGATCGAAGATCAGGTGCTGCGGCCACAGCGACGGATCGCGGAACAGCGCCGCATCGGACGTGAACGAGGCGACGATCGCCCAGTAGAAGGGGAAGAGCGTGAACAGCATCAGCAGCACCAGCGCCGCTCCAAAAACCCACTTCCCCCACCCGCGCTCCGCCCTCGCCGCGCTCATTCGTCGCCCCCGAGCTTGACGCCCAGTCCGCGCACGTAGAAGAGCGCCAATCCGAAAGTGATGGCGAAGATCACCACCGACAGCGCAGAGCCGTAGCCGAATCGCAGGTTCTGCAACAGGGCGTTGAAAGTGTAGAGCGCGACCGGCTCCGTCGATGTGCCCGGTCCCCCGCCCGTCAGGACGTAAATCAGATCGAATACTCGAAACCCGTCCAGGGTGCGGAAGATGAGCGTCACGAGTATCGCCGGCTTCAGCAGCGGCAGCGTGATGTGGCGTAGCTGCCACCACGCGTTGGCGCCATCGACAGCCGCCGCTTCATAAAGACTGAGATCGATGTTCTGCAGCCCGGCGAGCAGCAGCAGCGCGACGAACGGCGTCGTCTTCCAGACGTCGGCGAGGATGACCGGCACCCACGCCGTGGACGCCTGGATGAACCAGACCATCGGCTGCTTCAGAAATCCCGCCTTCACCATCAGCGCGTTGGCGATTCCGCCCTGTGACTCGAAGATGAATCGCCACAGCAGCGCCGCGACCACGGTGGGAATCGCCCACGGCACCAGTACCGCGGCACGCACGAATCCGCGCCCGCGAAATACCCGGTTCATCGCCAGCGCCAGAAACAATCCGATCAGCAGCTCCAGCGATATCGACACCACCGTGAAGAACGCGGTGTGTCCCAGCGCCGCCCAGAATCTGGGATCCCTGGCGATCTCCGCATAGTTCGCCAGACCGATGAAGGGTTTGCCGAGCCACGGCATGCGGAGCTCGTGGAGATGCAGCGATTCCCAGAACGTCCACCCGAGTGGGAAGATCGCGATCAGCGCGATCACCGCCAGCGCCGGCGCCACCAGCGCCCAGCCAAGTCGCGCCTCGTGTCCGAGCCTGGAGATCTTTCTCACTTGTTGCGCCCGGTCGTGTCGGGCGCCCGCGACGAAGCGGCCTCCGACGCCATCAGCTTGCGCATCCCCGTGCGCTCGATCAGCGCGTTGATCTTCGCCGCGGCCGCGTCCAGCGCCTGGCGCGGCTCGGCCTGTCGCACCAGCGCGCGGTCCACCTCGATCTGCAGAATCTCTGACAACTCGGTGTAAATGGGTGTGACCGGCCGTGGGGTCGCGCTCTCGATCGCTCGGCGCGCGCTCTCCAGCGGAATCGAGGTCACTTCGCGCATGCGCGGGTCGTCGTAGAGCGCCGACCGCGTCGGGTACTGACCAACGGCGCGCGCCCGCTCCAGCATCTGTTCCGGGGCAGTGAGGTAGGCGATCAATTTGTAAGCGGCGTCGGGAAACTCGGTGTAGGCATTGATCGCCAGCTGGGCGCCCCCGAGCGCGGCGGTGGAGTGACCGCCCGCTGCTGTGGCCGACGCGGGGATGGGCGAGACCGCGAACTTGCCCGCGACCTTCGACTGCGCGGTATCACTCATCGCCGCAACCGCATATGGCCAGTTGCGCATGAACGCGGCATTGCCATTCTGAAACGCGAACCGCGCCTCCTCTTCGTGCCAGGTCAGGACGTCGAGTGGGGCGACACGCGAGCCGTACAGCTCGTCGCGCATGAATTCCAGCGCTCGCACCGCCTCCGGCCGATTCACCACCACTTCGCCCTTGTCATCGATGATGCGTCCGCCAAAAGCGCCGAGGTACTCGACGAAGCCCGTGATGAGTCCCTCGTAGCGGGCGCCCTGAAAGACGATCCCGTACTTCGGTCCGCCCGGGCGCGACGTTGCAGTCCGGGCATCGCTCACCATCTGCTCCAGAGACGATGGTTCTTTCGGAATGAGATCGGTACGCCGGTACAGCAGACCGACGTCCGCAAACCACGGCAGCGCGTACAGCTTGCCCGCCCACGTGTTTGCTGTGATCGTCGCCGGGAAAAACTCTTCGCGCGGCGGTCGGTACTTGTCCAGCGGGAGCACCCATCCCGCTGCCGCGAACTCCGGGGTCCAGACAACGTCCAGCTGCAGGATCGATGGATTTCCCACCCTGGCGTTCAGCCACTGGACGTAAAGCTGGTGACGCTGAGACGCGTCGTCGGGCGTGCGCTGGAGCTCGACCCGAATGCCCGGGTTCACCTGCATGAAGCGTTTCAGCTGGGCGGCGACGAGCGTGCCCTCGGCTCCCAGCGCGGAGCCGGAGAAAGTGAGGACTGTCTCGTGCGCGCCGCCGGAGCGACCGCAGGCGAGCGGCAGACCCAGCAGCAGCCAGCTGAAAGAACGGGCTAGGCAGCGCACGCGCTAGTAGATCCCTAGCCTCTTCAAAACGAACTGCACCGCGAGATCGGTGACGTTCCACAGCTGCACGTCGGTGCTGGCCCCGTATCTGATCGGCTTCAACACTCCGTCCACGATCTCGTAGCTCCAGAGCTCGTTGTGCTTGAGGCCGGATGCTTCGGCAGCTGCGTTGACGCGGACCAGTGCGCTGCGGATTTCGTCGCTGTATCCCGCAACACCACTCGCGCCATTCAGCTGATTGGCAAGGCCCAGCAGGATGAGGTTCACTTCCCTGCCCCACACCACCCGGGGAGAGTGATAGGTGTCGCGGCGGAACGCTTCCCACACGCTGGGCGGCGCGTACGCATCGTTGGCGACCAGCGGCCCGAGGCGGTCGACGAAGAGACCCACCGGATAGGCGCGCACGATGGCCTGCACATCGCGCCGGACGCCCGCGACCGCATCCGGGCTGTTGTCGGTGGGATCGCGCAGGAGCAAGCCGGTCGCCGGATCGGTGTTCACCACCGGTATCGGACGGCCGGCCGAATCGAGCGAGATCGCCAGAAACGTGAGCGCGGAATTGTCGGCGCCCGTCGAAGCCAATACTCGCTGCCAGTATGCGCGCTCGCTCGCGGGAAGCCACGCCAGCTTTGCCGACACCCTGGTGTGAATCTCCTGGGGCGTCATCGTCACCACGAAATGTCTGGACGCTCCGCGCCAGTTCTGAAGTGCGTGCTGCAGGTAAGCCGGATCGTGCAGCAGATCGGCGAGCTGCCGTCCCGCGGCGCCCTGCGGCGAGAATCCGTCCAGCTGCTGCTGGGTGAACCCGATCGCAGTCAACGCGCCGGCGATGGTTGAAATCGATTCCAGGGCGCGCGGCACCCAGATGGCATTGATGTCCATCGCGAAGCGACCGTTGGCGTAGCCGGCGTTGCTGTCCCGCCAACTGATCGACCGCCAGTGCGTCGAGTCGAGCCGGGGTGATCCGATCAGGTTCTGCACCACCGGATCCCGGGCATAAGGCGCGGCGAGCGATGCAACGAGGCCGAGCTCCTTGAGAAGCTGCACGATGCGCGGGCCGCGCCCATCCGACGTGTCGAGCAGAAATGCCTTCTTGCGAGCCGCGGTGACCGCGGGATTGGCGAGATAGCGCGCCACGACGACCGGCAGCTGGAATTCGTCGTCCCGCATGTGGTAGTTCTCGCGCACGCGCTGCATGTCCCCTAGTACCTCGCGCGCGTGCACAAGCGCGGTGTCGGCGGCGGAGCGATTGCCGCGCCGACCCAACGCGAAGTATTGGGCCATATGCTCGTTGTATTCGCTGGCATTTTCGCGAATGGCCTGGCCGCCCAACGCTTCCTCGTGACTGACATCCCCGAGTGGACCGAGCTTTCGCAGCGCGCTGGCGATCACGAACTCCGGCATGGCGTCGGTCCACACCGGCTGCATCATCAGCGACGTCATCATCATGTCGCGGCCGAAGTACGTGGCGTAGTTCGGCAGTCCCGCCATCAGCTTCTCGCGCGAGCTGAGCAGCTCGGTGCCGCGCACGTCTCGCTCGAGCTGCCGGTATCGCGAGACGGTCGCCGCGTCGGCCGCGTTGCGCCCGGCATTTCCGCGAGCGCGGTCGGCGGCGGTGCGCGCGTCGTTCAGGAAACGCAGAAACGCCGCGTTGAAGATCTGGTCCCGGGAGAGCGGATTAAGCGCCGGTCCGTCCGTGGTCACCCTCACCGTGAGCCTGATCGGTCTGTTGGACAGCGCCGTCATCGAGACCACCGGCAGATCGACGACCATTGAGGCATCGCGCGGATCGGGACTGATGTCGAGCTGAATGGTGTTCTTGCCGTCGAGGGTCGTCTGGATGGCGGTAACGCCCCGGCGGTCTCGGACGCCGGTGGTGATGATATCCGGCTCGAGCCGACCCCTCAGCTCCGAGATGAATCCCGTGTTCAGACTACTCAGCTGGCGCATCCGCTCGGCGGGGTCGAGACGGTCCAGGTTGGCGATGAGCTCTTCCTCCTCCCGCAGCCGGAAGCTCGGCCAGTCGAACGGCTCCACGCCGCGGCCCGAGTATCCGAGGTCGCGCTCGACGCGCATCGATCCCAGCAGAATCCAGCCGATCAGGAGCTGCGGCGAGCTGGCGATCAGCTGGTATTCTATCGTGCGGCGATTCCCGGACTGTGAGATGATCGCGTCGGGCGAACCCCACTCCAGCCGGATCGGCTTGCCGCTGCCATCGCGCACGGTAAACCCAGCACTCTCGTCGACGGCATCGGCGAGCAGATTCACGACCCGGCCGCTGCGCGCGTCGAGGTAGATCTGAACGACGTTGCCCTTGGTGTCGCGGTAGAAGCGGGTCTGGTAGCCCTGGTATGCGGCGGGATCGTCGAGGCCGGCTTCGGGAAAGCCGAGTACCGGCTGCACGGTCCGGGTCTGTGCCGCGACGGAGGCGGCTCCCAGCGCCAGGGCTCCCGCGGCGAGTAGCATCTTCGGCATCGCCCATAATCTGGGCACTCCGGCCCCCTCTCGTCAGGAGTCGCGCCTTGCCTACCGTCGAACGCTCACTTACGGTTCGCCCGTGACTTCCCTCGATCTGGCACTCGTCGGCAACGGAACCATCGGCGCGCTCATCGATCCGCGCGCCACCGTGGTCTGGTGCTGCTTCCCGCGCTTCGATGGCGATCCGGTTTTCTGCTCCTTGCTGGCGGGGGATGGCGCGGGGGATTCGAGAGGCACCTTCACCATCGAGCTGGAGGGTGCGGAGCGCTTCGAGCAGGAATACCTCCCGGATACGCCCATCCTGGTGACGCGGATTTTCGACGGCGCCGCCAACGCGATCGAGATCACCGATTTCTGTCCACGCTACCGTTCGACGGAGGGATTTGTCTGTCCGCCGGCACTGGTCCGGCGGATAAGGCCAATCGGCGGCCGGCCATCGCTGCGCGTCGGGCTTGGCCCTGCCCTCGACTACGGGTGCGAGGCCCGCCGGCCTGCCGCGGGGCCGGATTTTATTGCCTACTCTGGTGATCCCGCGCTGAAGCTATCGACCAATGCGCCGATCGAGAGCATCAGCAAAGGTCTGTCTTTCACCATCGACGAGCCGGTGACCCTGATCTTTGCCTCGACCGACGCCGAGCTTGCCGACGCCACGACGCTGCTTGAAAAAACAAAGCTCGAGTGGGCAAAGTGGCGAAACGATCTTCGGTTGCCGGCGAAATGGGCCGAGGCAGTCGTTCGCGCCGCCATCACGCTCGAGCTCTGCGCGTACGTGCCGACGGGCGCGATCATCCCGGCGGTGACGACTTCGATTCCCGAGGCGCCGAACACCGGCCGCAACTGGGATTACCGCTACTGCTGGCCGCGCGATGCGTACTTCACGGCGGCCGCGCTCGGCAAGCTGAACGCGTTCGAGGGTGTCGAGCGCTACCTCGGTTTTCTCTTCCGCGTCGCCGACGCGAGTGGCGACGGCAGACTCGTTCCGATCTATGGTCTCGATGGACGCGAGATTCCGAGCGAGCACTTCGCGCCATGCCTTCCCGGCTACCGCGGCATGGGACCGGTCCGCATCGGCAACAAGGCCAGCGAACAGGCGCAGCACGACCTGTACGGCGAGGCCGTGCTCACCGCGGCATCGATATTCAGCGATTTGCGCCGGGGTTCAGCAGCGAATCGACGTGAAGCAGACGCCGAGGTCTTTGGAAAGCTGGAGCGGTTCGGAGAACACGCCGCGGGTCTCTACGACAAGCCCGACGCCGGGCTGTGGGAGCTTCGCGGCGCGGCCCGAGTGCACACGTACTCGAGTTTGATGTGCTGGGCAGCGTGCAATCAGTTGTCGATTTACGCCGGGCGTCTAAAGCTCATCGATCGCGCCGATTTCTGGCGTCGCCGCGCCGAGGAGATCCATGAAGCGATCTCGCGGAGAGCCTGGAATCAGACGCTCAATGCCTTCACGGCGACGATGGACGGCGACACCCTCGACGCCAGTTTGCTGCTGATGCCGCGAGTGGGCTTCATCGGTGCGGATGATCCGCGCTTCATCGGCACCCTCGAGGCGATCGAGAAGCAGCTGAAGCACGGCGACTTCGTCTACCGCTACGTCGAGCGCGACGATTTCGGCTTCCCCGAGAACGCCTTCCTCGTCTGCACCTTCTGGTACATCGAAGCGCTTGCCGCCATGGGCGGCGAGCGGCGTGAACGGGCCCGCGCCCTCTTCGAGAAAGTACTCTCCGCCCGCAACCGTCACGGGCTGCTCGCCGAGGACCTCGACACCCGCACGCTGGAGCAGTGGGGGAATCTTCCGCAGACGTACTCGATGGCCGGGATCATCGACTGCGCCATCGCCCTCTCCGGCTCCAATCCCCGACCTGGCATTCGGTAGCTGATACCCGGGCGCGTTACCGCGCCCGGGTATCAGCCCGAGATCATCTGAACACGATCCAGAGCACGCCGATGATCGCCGCCAGCAGTACCGACAACGCGATCTCGAGGCTCCGCTCCTTCGGCGCGACTTCGACGGCGGCCGATGGGGCGACGGTCTTCATGGTGAGATCGGCGACGCGCTCCAGTGGAGGCGGCGGCGTCATGATGCTCACCACTATCAGGATCAGGCTGCACAGCACGAACAGGAGGGCGGCGAAATGCAGAAAGTTGATGTCCGCGTACCAGTAAAGCATTCCGCCCTGGTTCAGATGTGACTTGCCGAGCTCGAGCGACAATCGCGCGAAGCCGAGCACGAAGCCTGTCCAAAGGGCCGCCAGCGCGCCCCCGCCGTTCAGGCGTGGGTTGAGCACGCCGAGCAGGAAGCACGCGGCGATCGGCGGCGCGATGTAGGCCTGCACGCTCTGCAGATAGATGTACAGCTGCGGCGACACGTACTTCATCGCCGGAATCCAGGCCAGTCCCACGAACACCAGCAGCACTGTCGTCACCCGGCCGACGAAGACGAGACGCGCCTCGGTGGCGTTGGGGCGCCATTTCCGGTAGACGTCCCACGTCAGCAGCGTCGATACGGAGTTGAACGCCGACGCCAGCGAGCTCATCAGCGCCGCCAGCATTCCGGCCAGCACCAGACCCTTGAATCCGGTCGGGAGGAGTCGCGTCACCAGGATCGGATACGCGGAGTCAGCCTGCCCATTCCGCACATCGGCATAGAGCGCGGCGGCGATGATTCCGGGGAGGACGAAAATGAAAACCGGCAGGATCTTGAGGTAGCCGGCGAGGATCGTCCCGCGCCGCGCTTCGGTGATGTTCCGCGCCGCCAGCACGCGCTGCACGATGTGCTGATCGGTGCACCAGTACCAGATGCCGAGAATCGGCGCGCCGAAGACCACACCCGTCCACGGGAAATCCTTGTGGTGGATCGGCTTCCACATCGAGAAGAAATCGGGCGGGACCCGCTGCTGTAGTCCCGACCACCCGCCGACGGCGTGCAATCCGATGAACATCAGGGTCACCGAGCCGACGATGAGCACCACTGCCTGCATCACCTCGGTGTAGATGACCGCCCGCAGTCCACCGAAGATGGTGTAGATGCCGGTGATGACGATGAGGATCGCGGCACTTGTCCAGAAATCGAGACCGGTGACGGCGCGCATGACGATGCCGCCGGCAAACAGCGTCACACTGATTTTCGTCAGGACGTAGCCGACGATCGACACCCAGGTGAAATACGACCGCGCGCCCGAGTTATAGCGTCGCTCCAGGAACTCCGGCATCGTGTACACGCCGCTGCGCAGATAGAAAGGCACGAACAGCCAGCCAAGGAGCAACAGAATGAAGCTGGCCAGCCACTCGAAGTGTCCTACCGCCAGGCCGCTGGCCGCTCCGGTGCCGGCGAGCCCGACCAGGTGCTCGCTGCCGATGTTCGACGCGAACAGGCTCGCTCCGACTGCCAGCCAACCCACATCCCGGCTCGCCAGAAAGAAGTCGGCGCTGACGTTCTTCTCCTGTTTGGCGGCCCACCATGCGATCGCAGCGAGGAGAAGGAAGTACGCCGCGATGACGAGAATATCAGTGATACTGAGATTGCTCATAGCGGTCGGTCCGTTGGTGAGGAGTGGACGTCCGGGCTCGGTCTCCGCCACGGTCTCAGGCGGAGTGGCGGAAAATCTGGAGCATTTCTCTCCCGGGCGCTACGACCCGGAGGAGGATTTTCGGGCTATGGATTTCTTGACACGGTCCGCGCGCCGGCTCATTTTCGCCGCTCCCCCGGTCGGAGTGCGAATGAGACGGAAAGTTGATCGCCGCGACATCGGCGTTTCCGGAGCTCTGAAGTGAGGCGCCGCGACTTCCTGGCCGCGGCGGCAACCGTCGGCGGGGCTGCGCTGGCCGGCATCGAGCCCGGACGTCTCGCCGCACAGCCTGCCCTGCTGCGCGGTCGTCTCAAGCTGTCCGTCTCGCGCTGGCCGTTCGGCAAATTCACCCTCGACCAGCTGTGCGAGATGTGTCGCGAGCTGGGACTCGATGCAGTCGACCTCCTCGAGCCCGACCAGTGGGACGTCCCTCGCCGGCACGGGCTGGTGTGCGCCATGGGGTACGCCACCGTTCCAAACCCCGACGCCCGCCTGACCGAAGGGTTCAATCGCGTCGAGAACCACTCGTGGCTGATTCCGGCCTACCAGAAGGCGATTCCGCTGGCGGCCGCCGCCCAGGTGCCGAACGTAATCTGCTTCTCCGGCAGTCGAAAAGGTCAGAGCGATGAAGAGGGCCGCGAGATCTGCGCTCGAGGCCTGAAGCAGCTGACTCCCATCGCCGAGCAGCATGGCGTGACCTTGTGCATGGAGCTGCTCAACTCGAAGGTCGATCACCCCGACTATCAGTGCGATCACACCGCGTGGGGCGTGGCGCTGGCGAAACAAGTCGCTTCCCCGCGCTTCAAGCTGCTCTATGACATCTACCACATGCAGATCATGGAAGGCGATGTCGTCCGCACAGTACGCGACAACATCGACTACATAGGCCACTTCCACACCGGTGGCGTTCCCGGCCGCCACGAAATCGACGAGACCCAGGAACTGAACTACCGCTTTGTGATGCGCGCTATCGCCGACGCCGGTTTCAAGGGCTACGTCGCGCAGGAGTTCGTCCCGACCAAGGATCCGCGTCAGTCGCTGGCCGAGGCAGTCGCGATTTGCACTGTGTAGGACTCGGGATCGTATACAATAGTGGTTGCAATCTCTGTGACATTATCGTGACCTTACAGATTGCTTTCTGAATCGTCCTTACGTTGACACACCGAACGCGCGCTCATAGGTTGCATTAACGAGCGTGACATGCGCTCGAGAAAAAACACACGAAACTATGATCCTCAACGCCCACAAGCTCGACATGATTTTCGGACCCGCGATGAATTGCGGGGACGGGACGCGTAGCGCGCGACGGCGAAGAGGTTGAGCAAACCTGATACATTACGCTGAGACTCGCCCCCGCGTTCCGACTGGAAGCGGGGGCGAGTCGTTTCTGGTGCCGGGACGGGCGCGCCCGGCAATCAGACTTTCTGGAGCGCCATTGGAGGATCAATGAGGAAGTACTACCTGTTGGTGAGCGACTTCGACCAGACCCTGAGCTTCAACGACTCGGGACTCGTGCTGGCGGAGATGATGGGGATCTCCGATTTTCAGGAGCGGGTCCTCGATCTGGCGCGCCTGAACCTGGTGCAGTCCGGCGCCGAGCTCACCTACCTGCTGCGGCACGATCCGGATTTCCGCCGCGTCCGCGAGCAGGACCTCGTCGAAGTCGGCCGGCACATCCGCCTCAAGCGAAACATCGCGCTGCTCGCCGATTTCCTGAAGAGCGGCATCGACGGCTTTCGCTTCGACTTTTACGTCGTGTCGGCGGCGCCGTGGCTGGTCGTGCACTCCGCGCTGCAGGGAATCGTCCCTCCGGATCACATCATCGGCGGTCACTTCGAGTTCAGTGGTGACACTGGTGAGGTGCGGTCGATCATCCAGGTGCCCGCCGGTTACGGCAAGGTCGCAGCTGTCGACTCGCTGCGGCTCCGGCTTGGCGTGCCCAGCGATCGCATCGTCTACGTCGGCGATGGGAGCTCCGACATCCACGTCATGCTGCACGTCAATCGGGGTGATGGCCTGACCATCGCAGCCTCCGAGGCGCGCCACATCGCCCAGATCGCCAGACGCACAGTCATCAGCGATGATGCCCTGAGCGTGCTCATCCCCGTGCTCGAGGAGATCTGCGGCTACGACCAGAGCCAGATCCGCCTCGTCTTCGAGGAGCAGGGCCTGCTGATCCAGGAGTGGGACCGGGTCCGTACGGACTGGCTGACGATCCGTGAAGGCGCGGGACTCGTTGTGGAGCCAGCAGCGTAGCAGGAGAACGGGGGAAGGGGAAAGTGAGCTGGAACCATGATGAGTCCCCTTCCCTACGCGCCGCAAATTCGGCTTCTTCCATCGCTTCCCCTTTCCTCCTCTCGCCTTCCCCATGATCCACTACCTGGGCCTCCTCGCGGGCGCGCTGACAGTATCCTCCTTCCTCCCCCAGGTCATCCGAACCTGGAAGAGCCGCAAGACCGGCGATCTTTCCCTGGGGATGTTCGCCCTCCTGGTCACGGCCAGCACCCTATGGATCATCTACGGGTTCGTCATCAACGACACCGCGGTGATCCTCACCAACATCGGAATGGTGCTCCTCAACGGCTCCATCGGGGTGGCCAAGCTCAAGTTCGGATGAGGCGAAAGCGAGTCGTCCTCAGCTGGAGCGGCGGCAAGGACAGCGCGCTCGCGCTCCAGGCGCTCCGCGCCGACGAGACCATCGAAGTCGCGGCGCTGCTGACCAGCGTCACTCGCGAGTACGACCGCATCAGCGTGCACGGCGTCAGGCGATCTCTGCTCGAGCACCAGGCGCGACGACTCGGCCTTCCGCTGATCGTCATCGAGCTCGATCCGGTCACCACCAACGACGCGTATGAGAACGCGTTTCTGCGAGCGCTGGAGCGCATCGACCACGAGCTGCCCGAGGTGACAGCCATCGCCTTCGGCGATCTCTTTCTGGCCGATGTCAGGGCCTACCGCGAAAAACTTCTGGAGGGGACCGGATTCGAGCCGCTCTTTCCGCTCTGGGGCTTGGACACCGCCGAGCTGGCGCGAAGGTTCGTGCGCGACGGATTCGCGGCCCGGCTGGTCTGCGTAGATACCACCCAGCTGGATCGATCTTTCGCGCAGCGCCCCTTCGACGATTCCCTTCTTGCCGATCTGCCGCCGGGCGTCGACCCATGCGGGGAGCGGGGAGAATT
>DASXGU010000149.1:0-14214 GCA_036488915.1 Gemmatimonadaceae bacterium
ACCATTCCGCGGCCGCCGAGCGTGGGCATCTCCACGTCTGTCAGCACAAGATCTATTTCGCCTACCTGTTCCGCGGCGATCCGCAGAGCCATGGCGCCATCGGACGCCTCGAAAACACGGTAGCCGGCCTCGCTCAGCACGCGCTTTCCGAGCTTGCGAATGGATTTTTCGTCATCAACGAGAAGAATTGTTTCCCGACCCGTCACGACCCCGTGCCGCGGACGTCTGACCTTTGCCGAATCCGCTTCGACAGCTGCGCGCTCGGCGAGCTCCGCTTCCGACTCCTTCAACGGGGAGCCTGGAAGCGGCACTCCGCTGACGCCACGATCGAGGCCCGTTGACTGCGGCAGTACCCGCCGACTCGACAACAACAGATTCTTGGTGATCATTTCCGCGCGCTCGGCAGCCGCTCGAATCTCCGCGGTTTCCTGGGTCGAAACCTTGCTGGCACCCAGCGCCGCCTCGACGATGTCCGCGTTCATGCGAATGACGGTCAGGAGATTATTCAACTCGTGCGCGCCACGGCTGGCGAGGTCGGCAAACGTGTGAAGCTCCTGCGTCCTCATTACGAGCGTTTCCTCGACCGGGCGACCAGCCGTCAGATCTTCGATCGCGAGCAGGATGGTATGCTCATTTGGATCCACCGATGGGACCAGACGTGCACTCAGCCAGAGTACTCCACGGCCGCCTTCCTTCTCGTCGTGGACCAGCTCGAAATGGTCCGACTGTGGCTCGCCGTTAAGGACGGCCTCCAGCATCTGGCGGAGCTTCTCGTCCCAGGCCCTCCCACCGAGCTCGTACACCTTGCGGCCGACGCACTCCGCGGGTGCGAGGCGAAACATCGCGTAGAACGCTTTGTTTGCCGCGCGCACGTTGAGCGCAGAGTCGAGAACCAGCAGAGTTTCGCTTGGGCCGGAAGAACTGATCATTAAACGCGTTTGAGGCAGTGAGGGATGGAACTCAGTCCATCCCTTGTAGGACGACCGGAGAGGGGTTGAGTATCGGGCCCAGTTTATCGCGCCGGCCGGCCGCCCAACGGAGATGTGAGCCCGCGGCCGCTCAGTCCAAAGCCGTCCACTATCCTGGCAAACCTCGGAGTTGATCGCACACCGTCGTACATCCGGCTCGCGAGTGGCAGCCAACTTGGGGTAATCTCTCGTGCACGCACGGCCGCCTCCAACGCCGAGAGCGCCCTGGAAGTGTCAGGAATCCCCAAGTAGGCGAACGCGTGTGCCGTGTTCAGCATCCACATCTTAGCTGGAAGGCTATCGAGCCTGTGCCTGATCACGGCAGCGCGCGCAGTATCTCCGATGGCGGCAAGCACAAATGCGCTGACTCCGCTCCATGGCGCTTCTTCAACGCCGGCACCAGTGGCCGCGCGTGCCTCCGCAAACTTTCCGACGTGCAGACGGTCGAGCGCCAGCACGATGTGCGCAGTCGAAAGCGTCGAGTCGAGCTCCCACGCTCGCCTGCCCTCCTCCTCCGCGCCTGCGTAATCGCCCGAGAGAGACAGCGTCATCGACAGCCACACCGATGGCGTGCCCGCCAGCGGGTCGAGGCCTCGCGCGATCCGGAACTGATCGCGCGCCGGAAGGATCTGTCCGATGGCCATTAGGTATCGTCCGTATTGCGTGTGTGCCGTCGCCGAAGTCGAATCAGCAGCCAGCGCCAGGTGGAACTCCTCCTCGGCGGCGGCCCAACGAAAGGCGTGCATGTGGGCCAATGCGAGCGCGGCGTGGGGCTCGGCGAGGCGGGGATCGAGCGCGAGGGCGCGAGTTGCGGCCGCGGTAGCGCGACCTTCTACCTCGCGCGCGGGTGTTGCGGCAAAGTAGGGAAAAAGCTCCAGCGCCTCGCTCAGCCCCGCGTAAGCGCGTGCGAATCCGCTGTCCTTTGCAATAGCCTGACCGAAGTAGGCCGCAGCTTGTGAGACACCCTTACCGCGACGCTCGAGCAGATATCGCCCTCGCAGATAAAGGTCATAAGCGTCCGCACTATTAGTTCCGGACCCGGTAGCCAGAGCGTTGCGCACCCCCGTCCGGCCGCCGGACAAGGTCGGCCCGAGAGCGCTTATGATGGCTTTCGTGATCTGGTCCTGCACCGCGAAAATGTCCTTGCTATCACGCTCGTAAGCGTCGCTCCAAAGCGTAAGCCCGTCTGCCGCACTTGTAAGCTGCGTGGTGACTCGAAGGCGACCGTTGGATCGACGGACGGTTCCTTCAAGGACAGCCGACACTCCGAGACGCTTGCCGATTTCTCGAACGTCCAAGTCGCGATTCGCGCGCATTGCGAAGGCCGATGTTCTCGATGCCACGCGTAATCCCGGGACCTTCGTCAGCTGGCTCGTGAGCTCGTCGGCCATTCCCTCCGCAAAGTACGCATTCGCGGTGTCCCCGCCGACGTTGAAAAAAGGAAGTACTGCCAGCGACTGCGTCCCGCTGCTCGCCGCAGTACTCCCTCCGAATCCACTCGTTAGCATGTGCCGTCCAGCAAAAGCGAGGAGCATTAGCCCGGCCAGCGAGGCGCCACCAATTACCTGCTTCCTGCGACGAGCAAAGGTCGACTTCTCGAGCGGAGAAGTCGAAGCCCCAGAGAGAGCGGCGAGCACTTCGCGCGCAGACTGCGGCCGGTCGTCGGGATTCTTTTGCAGACACCGCATCACCAGCGCCACGATCGGCGACGGCAGGCCAGGCATCCGTTGCGCCAGCGGCGGCGGGCTCTCGGTCACATGCGCGACCATTAGCTGGTGCGCGGAATTCCTCTCCCGGAAGGGGTGGCCTCCTCCAAGCAATTCATAAGCGAGGAGTCCCCATGCGTAGATGTCCGTTCTGGCATCAACTGCATCGCCAGCGATTTGCTCGGGCGACATGTAGGCGGGCGTGCCCACCAAAGTTCCCGCGATCGTCAGGGTGCCTGGCCCCCCGGTATAGAACGAGCTGTCTTTCGTATCAGTTCGTGATGCGGATAGCGCCTTCGCTATCCCAAAGTCGATGACGACAGCGGCGTCACCGGCGAGCAAAACATTTTCGGGTTTGATGTCCCGGTGAACTATTCCGACCGAGTGGGCGAACTCGAGCGCACATGCAACGTCGCGCAGGATCGAGATGGCCTTTGCGGTGGTGAGCGAGCCCGAGTGATCCACTCGACTCCGCACGGATTCACCGCTTATGAACGGCATGGTGTAATACGGAAGATCGCCCGCGGTGCCCGCTCTCAGTATCGGTGCGATATTCGGGTGCTGCAATGACGCTGCGAGCCTGACTTCCTTGGCGAAGCGCTCGGCGCTGAGTACAGCGCCAAGATCGCCACTGAGAACCTTGACCACGACCTTGCGGCCAAGTCCTACTTCCTCGGCCAGGAAAATCCGAGACATGCCGCCGCTTTTGAGCTCGCGCTCGAACACGTAGTCGCTTCCAATCGTCTGTTGAAGCTGCTCACGAAGTTCCATCCGTGCCCTCCGGCGGGCGCGACGTGGTGCGGCACGACGAACCTAGACGCGGATCGCGAACGGCGCAATCGCTGCCGAAACACAGTGATCCGCAAAGAGAAAATGGCTCGCTCCGAAGGGAGCGAGCCATTTACCGGCCTGCAGCGTCGCCTTACGCCGGCTCTTCGATGAACGAGTCGGGCGGCGTCGGAATCGGATCCGACAGGTTGTAATCGTCGGTCTCCATCGGAATAACCTTGGACGGCGTCTCCGGCCGCGGCGGCTGCTCCGCTGGAATCCCAGTCACCGCCAGAACGATGCGACGATGGATCGGATCGACCTCGAGAACTCTGAGATCCAGGTTCATCGTCTCGTAAACGATGTCCGCGGGGCTATTCACTGGCTGGCCAAAGTTGAGCTGGCTCACCGGAACGAAACCTTCGATGTCGTTGCCGATATCGACGACCACGCCCTTGTCCATCAGCCGGACGACCTTGCCCTTGAGCTCGGTCCCGACCGGGTAGGTCTCACCGATGCGGAGCCACGGATCCTCGGTCGCCTGCTTGAGACCGAGCGAGATGCGCTTGTTCTCCGCATCCACGTTCAGAATCACGACGTCGACCGAGTCACCCTTCTTCACCACTTCCGACGGATGCTGGACGCGCTTCGTCCACGACATGTCGGAGATGTGGATCAGACCATCGATTCCCGGCTCGATCTCGACGAACGCGCCGAAGCTGGTAAGGTTCCGAACCTTGCCGTTGAGACGCGTGCCCACCGGATACTTCTCCGGCAGCATCATCCACGGATCCTGCTCCGTCTGCTTCATGCCGAGCGAGATCTTCTCTTCGTTCGGATCGACCTTGAGAACCACGGCTTCTATTGCCTCGCCGATCGAGACCAGCTTCGACGGATGACGGACGTTGCGCGTCCAGCTCATCTCGCTGATGTGAACGAGGCCTTCGATGCCCGGCTCGAGCTCGATGAACGCGCCGTAGTTGGTGATCGAAACCACCTTGCCCGACACCCGGGTGCCGACCGGATACTTCTCGGCGACGTCCTTCCACGGATAGCTTTGGAGCTGCTTCAAGCCGAGCGAGATGCGCTCGCGATCCCAATCGATGTCTAGGACTTTGACTTCCAGCTCCTGACCGATGTGGACCATCTCGGACGGATGCTGAATGCGACCGTACGACATGTCGGTGATGTGGAGCAATCCGTCGACGCCACCGAGATCGATGAATGCGCCGAAGTCGGTGATGTTCTTGACCACGCCCTTCCGGACCTGATCCTTCTGCAGCTCCTTCATCAGTTTCTCGCGCTTGCCCGCCCTCTCCTGCTCCAGGATCACTCGGCGTGAGACGACGATGTTCCGCCGGCGCTTATTGAGCTTGATGATCTTGAAGTCGAAGGTCTGACCGAGCAGCTCGTCGACGTTGGGAACACGACGGAGCGCGATCTGCGAGCCGGGGAGGAATGCATCGACTCCCATCAGATCGACGACCACGCCACCCTTGATCTTCTTGATCAGGGCACCGCGCACAGGCTCGTCGTTCTCGTAGGCGACGCGAATACGCTCCCACACGCGCATGAAGTCGGCTTTCTTCTTCGACAGCACGACGGACCCTTCCTGGTCCTCGAGGTGCTCGAGCAGAACTTCGACTTCGTCTCCCGGCTTGAGGTCGGGGAGATCCTTAAACTCTTCGAGCGGGATCGTCCCTTCGGATTTGAAGCCGATGTCTAGGACGACCATGTTGTCGCGGATATCGAGCACCCGGGACTTGACGATCTCGCCTTCTTCGATCGAGGCCATCGTCCCGTTGTACATCTCCATCATCGTCTCGAGCTCGTCCTGCGAGTAATCGTCCTCGTCGTAGAGCTCGGGTCTCAGGTTGGCAAGCGGACGCAGCTGCGCCTTCTGCAGATCGCGCTTCTCGCGCGCCGTCAGCGTCGTGCCGGTTTGGGTGGTCTGGCTGGGTGAGTCTATCATGTTGCTGGTTAAAGGGTTGAGTACGTTCGAATCAAGCCTTTAAATGTAGACCTTCCGGCCCGCGGGGTCAACGTCGAGCGTGGGGAAAGGCTCGACGATGTGGGAGCTACTTGAGACCCTTCGTCAGCAGGAGGATGAGCTCCTCATCGGACAGTCCGTCGAGCGCGCCGACGGGGAGATCCATCGCTACTTCACTCCCGTCATCGCAGCGGAACGCGACGGTGACGCTCGCCGGCTTGATGCGGCGGTCGGGCAGTCCATCGGGGCGGATGGTTTCGAACGCACTCCAGTCCAGACCGGCTCGATCCGTAAAACGGCGCATCAGGGAGACTCCCTCCGGTTCGCTCCAGCTGAGTTTGCCAACCTGGCAGCACGGTCAACCAAAGCGCTGCTCCGCTAGAGTCACAATCTGTTCCACTTGCTCGGGCTGGGTCAGCAGAGTCGTGTCGATTACGACGGCGTCGGCGGCGGGAACGGTCTGGCGGGCGTCCAGGGCGTCGCGCTCCCGGATCCGTATGGTCTCGTCATCCAGCATTTTTTCGGACGTCGGCGTGCCGCGCTGCCTCAGCCGCCGTGCCGCGCGCTCTCGAGAGTCGGCGACGAGGAAGATCTTGAGGTCGGCATCGGGGAAGACCACCGTGCCCATGTCGCGGCCGTCCACCACCACGTCCTTCGAGCTCGCCGCCTCACGAACCAGATCGTTGACCCATTCCCTCAACCTCGGCATCTGGGCCACCCGCGAAACGCTGCGAGTCACCTCGGCGCTGCGAATCTCCCCTTCGATCGCCTTCTCTTCCAGAAGCGGATAAAACGAGGTGCGCGCAGCGCGCAGCTCGACGCCGCCGGCTGCGTCGAGTACGGTCGCTTCCGTCCACTTCGCCTCGTCCGGTTCGACGCGGAGGATCGCTGCTGTCGCCGCCCTGTACAGCGAGCCCGAATCCACATGCAGAAAGCCCAGCTTGACCGCCACCATCTGGGCCGTCGACGATTTTCCCGACGCCGCCGGGCCGTCGATCGCTATTACGCGGCTGCGACGCGTCATGCGGTCACCCGCCGCAAATCTTCCCAGAACCCGGGATAGGAGACCGCGACGCATTCGGGATTGCCGACCCTGATCCCGTTGCCGGAAGCAGCGGAGAGCACGCCGAAGGCCATGGCAATCCGGTGATCGGCGCGCGGATCGACGCTCCCGGAGAGTGCGCGCCGCGACTCGCGCACCCGGAGTCCGTCGGACAGCTCCTCCGCGTCGGCACCAACGGATCGAAGATTCTGCACCACGGTAGCGATCCGATCGCTCTCCTTGACCCGCAGCTCCTCGGCGCCTGTGATCTCCAGATCCACGCCCGCTGCGGCGGCGACGCACGCCAGCAGCGGCAGCTCGTCGATCAGCGTCGGCACTTCCTCAGCCCGAACGGTGACGCCGCGCAACGTCGAAGGCCTTACGAGCAGCGTTCCGATCTCCTCCCCACCGCTCGTCGATTTGCTCACGGTCTCGATTTGCGCCCCCATGCGGAGCATCACCTGGAAGAATCCGGTGCGCGTCGGGTTGAGACACACGTCGGTGAGCATTAGCTCGCCTGTGCCCGCCAGCGATGCTAGCGCCACGAAGAACGCCGCCGACGACGGATCGGCGGGGACTCGAACATCCACTGGCTGCAGGCGTTGCGCGGGATGGGCGATGACGCGGTTGCCATCGCTCCGCACCTGAACACCCATCGCCCGCAACATCCGCTCGGTGTGATCGCGCGATAGCGCCTTCTCGGTGACGGCGACCTCGACGCCCGACACGACGCCGGCAAGAACTATGGCGCTCTTTACCTGGGCGCTCGCCGCGCGCGTATTCCAGTCGATAGCCGTCAGCTCGCCGCCGCGGACGGTCATCGGCAAGCCGTCTCCGTTCTCGAAAGTGAAGCGGGCACCCATTTGAGTGAGCGGGTCCGCTACCCTCTTCATCGGTCGGCGACTGAGGCTGGGGTCGCCCTCGAAGCGACTCACGAAGGGATGCGCTGCCGCGACTCCCGCCATTAGTCGCGTGGTCGTGCCACTGTTGCCGCAATCGAGCGCGCCCGCGGGCTCGCGGAACCCGCGCAATCCGGAACCGGTGATTCGCATGTCCACACCGATCGGTGGAATCGCCGCGCCAAGCGAGCGAAGCACTCCAGCCGTGGAACGCACGTCCTCCGAGTCCAGAATGTCGCGCACCCTCGACTCGCCGCTCGCCAGCGCGCCCAGAATGAGCGCGCGGTGTGATATCGATTTGTCGCCCGGCACCCGCACGGTGCCGGATACTTTCAGCGCAGCCAAGCTTCGAGCGCCGTTGCGGCGTCGGTCTTCTCGTCGCGGTACTTGACGATCACGGGCGTCTGGAGCGAGATGCCCTGGCCGCGCGCCCAGTCACCTTTGACGGCGCGCGCCCCCGGGACGACGACCGCGTTCTCGGGAATCTGGAGAGGCTTGCCATCTTCGGCGCGGTGCACCGTCTCTCTGACGAGATCATATACCGGAGTCCCGCGCGTCAGCACCACGCCGGCACCGATGACCGCGCCTTTGCGCACGACCGTTCCCTCGTAGATTCCACAATTGCCTCCGACGATGACGTCGTCCTCGACGACCACCGGCGACGCGTTGACCGGCTCGAGCACACCACCGAGTTGTGCCGCCGCGCTCAGATGCACTCTCTCGCCGACCTGTGCGCACGAGCCCACCAGCGCATGGGAGTCGATCATCGTCCCGGTGCCGACGTGCGCTCCGACGTTCACGTACATCGGAGGCATGCACACCACCCCCGGCGCGACGAATGCCCCGCGCCTGATGCTCGAGCCGCCGGGGACGATTCGAACCCCGTCGCCGATAGCGAAGTCGCGCGGCGGGTAAGTGTCCTTGTCGAAGAAGGCAAGCCTAAGGCGCTCCCCGCGGCTCTCCAGCGACATGTCGACCATCTCGCCGGCGCGAAAGCCGAGCAGAATCCCGCGCTTCACCCACCGCACCGCGCGCCATTCACCGGTGGCACCGTCACGTTCGGCGGCCCGCACTTTCCCCGACTCCAGCGCCTCGAGAAGACTTCGCACGACGCCCCGGGCGTCGCTCGCCAGCGGAGCTCCGGCCGGCGTGGCTGCCAGATCCTCGATGCGTCGCTCGATGTCGCGGAGAGCGCCCGCGCTCACTCGCTCAGCGCCCCGACCGAGGCCAGCGCGGCTCGAACGGTCGGCTCGAAATGCTCCGCGAGCGGGACCAGCGGCAGCCGCAGCACGTTCGCCATCTTGCCCATCATCGCCAGCGCCGCCTTGGCCGGTATTGGATTCGACTCCACGAAACACGCCGCCGTCAACTCGGCGAGCTGGTGGTTGATCACCCGGGCGCCGGAAAATTCTCCCCGCGAGCAGAGCTCGGCGAGCTGCGCGACGAGCCGTGGTGCGACATTGGACGTCACCGAGACCACCCCATCTCCGCCATCAGCCATTATCTGGAGCGTCAGCGGATCGTCGCCCGAAAGCACCGCAAAACGCGCCGGCCGATGGCGAAGGATCTCGCCGACCTGCGCGAGATTTCCCGACGCTTCCTTAACCGCCACGATGTTCTCGTGCTCGGCGAGCTCCAGCGTCGTGGCCGCTTCGATGTTGCTGCCGGTTCGCCCCGGGACGTTGTAGACGACGATCGGAAGGCGCACGGCGTCGGCGATTGCCCGAAAGTGCTCGACGATTCCACGCTGTGGCGGCTTGTTGTACATCGGCGACGCGTGCAGAAGGTGCGTCGCACCCGTCTCGGCCATCTCGCGGGAAAGCGCGATTGCCTTTTTGGTGTCGTTGGACGCGGCCCCGGCGACTACCGGCACGCGCCCCGCCGTCTGCTCGACGGTGATCTCCACGACCCGCCGGTGCTCGGCGACGGTCATGGTGGCGGCTTCGCCGGTGGATCCGCAGGGAACCACGAAGTGAACGCCGCCGGCAATCTGCCAGTCGACGAACGCGCGCAGCGAGTGCTCGTCTATCTCGCCCGACTCGCTGAAGGGCGTGACGAGCGCGGTTCCACAGCCTGCGAGCCGCTTCGATTTCATGACTAAATGTATCGGGCTCCTGCCGCGAAGAGCGAGTGCGCCTAGAGCACGTCCCGCATGGTGAAAACGCCCCGCTTGCCCACCAGCCAGTCTGCGGCCTTCAGCGCGCCCTCGGCAAATACGCGGCGGTCGCGCGCGAGATGCGTGATCGTGAGCTGCTCGAAGCCGGCATCGAAAATCAACTCGTGGGTTCCCGGCACCGAGCCGGTGCGGACGCTGGTCGTCGGAACGGGATGGCCGAGCGATTCGCCGGCTGCTCTGGCGAGGGCGATCGCGGTCCCCGAGGGAGCATCCTTCTTCCCGGCGTGGTGCATCTCCACTATGTGGGCGTCGAAGTCGAGCGAGCGCATCAACTTCCCGGCGTAGCGCGCCAGCTCGATCATGACGTTGACCCCCAGCGAAAAGTTGGGCGACCAGAGGAGCGGGGTACCGGTCTCGTTGGCGACACGTGTCACCTCCGGAAGCGCGTCGTGCCAGCCGGTGGTACCGGCGACGATGGGCACCTTCGCGCGGAGAGCGGCAATGATGTTTGCAACCGCCGCGTCGGGCTGCGTGAACTCGACCGCTACGTCGGGGCTGCCGAGCGAGCCCGCGGTGATCCCCGCTCCCGCCCGACTCTCTTTTTCGCCAATCACGGCCGTGACGTCCCAATGCTGAGCGACGGCCAGGTCTCGAATCGCCTGGCCCATCTTGCCATCGCCGATGATCGCGATCCGGCGCTCGCTCACTTCACGGCCTCGGGGAAAAATGCCTGATGCAGTCGCTCCATCGCTGGATGGAGCTGATCGCCGTCGACGATCACGGTGAGATTGATGCCGGTGGAGCTCAGCGACATCATGTGAACCTTGATCCCGTGCAAGGCCCCGAGTGCCCTGCCCATCGCGCCGCTGTCCTCACTGATGGCCGCCCCCACCACCGCGACGATGGCGCGATCCCGCTCCACCGAGACATCTCCGAGCGACGAGAGATCGCTCACCAGCGATTCGAGTCCCGACGGATCATCCACAGTCACCGATACCGACACTTCGGAGGTGGCGACCACGTCCACCGATACCCCGTTCTTCTCGAAGATTTCGAAGACCCGGCGCAAGAATCCCCGTGCGAACAACATCTTGGCCGCCACGACTTTCACCAGGGTGATGTTTCCCTTGCCGGCGATGGCGCTCACCGCCCGGCGCGGCGCGTCGAAGGTGATGCGCGTCCCCGTCCCGCCGGGGTTACGCGAGTTGTAGATGAAGACCGGTATGCCCAGTCTGACCGCTGGAGCGATGGTGTTTGGGTGCAGAACCTTCGCGCCGAACGATGCCAGCTCCGAAGCCTCGTCGAATCTGATCTGCTCGATCAGACGCGACCCTTTCACCACCCGCGGATCCGCCGTCAGCATGCCGTCGACGTCCGTCCAGATCTCGATCGCGTCCGCGTGGAGCGCCGCGCCCAGCAGCGAGGCGCTGTAGTCGGAGCCGCCGCGCCCGAGCGTGGTGGTGATACCGGACGCGGTCCGTCCGATGAAGCCTCCCATCACCGGCACTTTTCCTTCGCCGATAAGCGGCTGCACCAGCTCGCGCGCCGCTTCGGCTATGGCGTCGATCTGGGGTTCGGCGCCCATGAAAGTATCGTCGGTGATGAAGACATCGCGGGCGTCGATGTGCTCGGCGTCGATTCCGCGCAGCTTGAAGAACGCCGCCACCAGGTGCGCCGAAAGCTGCTCGCCGAAAGCGGCGATGGTGTCGAAGCTCCGCGGGGTGGCGTGCCCGAGCACCGACAGCGCTTCGGCCAGACTGGCCAGCTCGTCGAACGTTGCGCTCATCTCGGCAGCGACGTCAGCCGCTTCCGCGCTCACTCCCAGCAGCTTCTCGCATTGCTGGAAATGGCGATCGCGCAGCGATTCGACGCCCCGCAGCGCGCCGATCAGGTGTCCCTTCGCGGATTGCTCGCCGATTGCCAGCAATGAGTTGGTCGCTCCTCCAAGCGCGGACACGACCACCGCAGGCTGACGGTCGAGACGACCTTTCACGATCGCCGCTGCCCGCTCGATCGCATCCGAATCTCCTACCGACGTTCCTCCGAACTTGATGACGATCACGCTGAGTCGAAAGCGCCGTTGCTGGCGAGCAGCTCGGCGTTGAGCACCGACCCGCCGGCCGCACCGCGGACGGTATTGTGGCCGAGCGCCACCATCCGCAGATCGAGCACCGCGTCGCGGCGGACGCGGCCGACGGTCACGGTCATCCCGTTACCGGCGTTGACATCGCGCTTCGGCTGGGGGCGATCAGGCGCGTCGGTCACCACCAGCGGCTGCTTCGGCCGCGTCGGCAGCCCGTTGGTCGCCGGGTATCCCTGCCATGACCGCATCGCTTCGATCGCCTGCTCCGGCGTCGGAGTGTCCTCGAAGCCGATGCTCATGCAGATGGTGTGACCGTGCTCCACTGCGACGCGGTTCGTGTGAGCGCTCACCTTGAACGACGCGCTGGTGACTTCGCCGTCCTCGTACCGGCCGAGCAGCTTGAGCATCTCCCGCTCGAGCTTGGGCTCTTCGTCAGCGATGTACGGGATGACGTTGCCGAGAATGTCGAGGGACGGCACTCCCGGGTATCCCGCTCCCGACACCGCCTGCATCGTCGACAGGAACAGCTGCCTGATGATGAATTTCTGGTGCAGCGGAGCGAGCGCGACCGCGGCTACCGTCGCCGAGCAGTTGGCGTTGGTGACGATGGCGCCGTCCCAGCCGCGCTTCTTTCGTTGGCAGTCGATCAGCGCCAGATGGTCGCCGTTCACTTCCGGTATCACCAGCGGAACGTCCGGCTCCATTCGATAATTCTTCGCGTTGCTGAGGACGAATTTGCCTGCCTGGGCAAAAGCCTTCTCGACCTCGCCGGCAACGACGGCGTCGAGCGCCGAAAAAACGATCGGCGACTTCACCACTCCCGGATCGCACGCGATCACGCGCCTGCCCTGGACGGCCGGCGGTGGCGGCGCGCCGTCGAGCCAGCGTGTCACCTCGCCGTACTTCTGACCGGCGGAGCGCTCGGACGCCGCGAGCTCGGTGAGCTCGAACCATGGGTGATCGGCGAGCATCCGCACGAACATTTGCCCGACCGCGCCGGTCGCGCCGAGCACGGCGACCGGCCACTTCGATTTGCGCTTACCGGGGATCGCGGGAATCGATGAATTGCTCATTTTGCCAGCAGTGTTTTGGCGAGCTTCTCATAGGTGTCGACACTGGCCCTCAACTCCTCGACATCGATGTACTCGTCCGGTGTGTGGGCGACGTGAATCGAGCCCGGCCCGAAGAGGAGCGGGTCGCCCCAGCTCGATAGCAGGGGGATGTCCGAGGTGTAGGCGACCGGCTCGGTTTCGAAGCCTGGCACCGTCGCGAAGCGCTGCGACGGAATGTGGGACCCGAACTCAACGTCGGCTTTCCCGCGCGCCCAATCCAGGATCATCGACTTGATCGGCTCGACGCTGCCGACGAGCCGGAACATGATTTCGGCTTCGGCATGCCCCGGGATGATGTTGGCTTCGGTGCCGCCTTTTATGGTGCCAATGTTGACGGTCGTTTGACCGAGCACTGGATCCGATGGGAGCGGCAGCTTGCGCAGAGTTGGCAGCAGATCGAGCATAGGCTCGATCGCCGACCGCCCCAGCTGCGGATACGCCGAATGGGCTTCCCGGCCGCGAGTGCGTATTGTCGCGCGCAAAGACCCCTTGGCGCCGCTGGCGAGCTTGCTCTCGGTCGGCTCCCCGTTGATCAGAAAACGGGTTCGGGCACGCAGGTTGTTGGCGGCGCGCGCGCCGTCGGAGCCCTTTTCCTCGCCCACCACGAACAGGACCTCCACGCGTTTTTCGCCCGAGCCGACGAGCCTGTCGGCCGCGACTAGCATCGCCGCCGCGATCCCCTTGGCGTCGGAGGCTCCGCGTCCGAGCAACCTCGTCCCCTCCAGACGCGGCGGGACGTAGGGCGGCACCGTATCGAGGTGAGTGGAGAAGACGACGCCGCCCTCTCCTCCTGACCTCGATGCCCAGACGTTGGAGCGCCCACGCGTCACCTCCTGGAGCGTGACATTCCAGCCGCGCGCGACGAGCCAGCGGGACACGAAATCGACGACGGCTCCCTCGGAGCCGGTCGTCGACTGAATCGCCAGCAGCTCGGCGGCGAGGGATACGACATCAGCCATGCCGGGAAGTTAGCGCGACGTGTGAAATCGTGTCAGTAACGCGCGGCGTGCGCGAAGGCAGCCGAGACTCGATCAGAGCGACGCGTCGAGTCGCGTGTAAGCGGACTTCCTGGCGACGCCATCCACGCCCTGGGCGCGCTCCACGAACATGTGCTGGAGCAGGCGACCTGCTTCTTTCACGTACGCGTCGTGGTGCCGCTCACCGACATCGCCGATCTCGTGGAGCGTGCGGTTGCCCATCATCTTGCCCGCCTCCCGGAACGTTTTGAAGGTGTCCTCCGATTGGCGCGCCATGACGATGTCGGCGACGAGATGATCGTAGTCGCCGTGTCGCGCGGCATCCGCCAGCTCGCGGACGGCGGTGGTCTCTCGCCCGACGAGCGTCTCGGGGCGGTCTTCGGTTCCACCGAGCTGCGACTGGTATTCCTCGAGCATCCGCTGGTGCTCGCGCATGTGAGGGATGTGTCGCGAGCAGAGGTCCCTGAATCGCGGATCCTCGGCCTGATCTTCGTGGTCTTCCAGCGACCGAAGAAACGTTCCGTGCTGAATAACGGCGTTCCGAACCTGGGTC
>DASXGU010000179.1:0-10004 GCA_036488915.1 Gemmatimonadaceae bacterium
GCCGGCGTCGGCGCGGCGTGGGGCGGTGGCTTCGGCGCTCTCCTCGGATTGGCATTTCCCTTCGAGCAGTGGCGGCGCGTCATCCACTGACGGCCGGTCAACGCTCGCCGAGGTATTTCTTGGCGATCATCATGTGAACGCCGACGTTGCCATCCACCAGCTCGGTGATGTGGAGGTCGGCCGCCATCGACGCTGCCTGGTACGCCTGAGCCTCCGTCAGCGATTTCTTTTCCTGAAGTAGCTTCACCATCTCCCTGATCGCGGTTTTGGTGGCGACGACAAGCGACGTATCGGTTCCCATCGTAATCCAGTGCGTCGGGGTTTCGGCGCGCGGCCAATCGATCTTCATGTCCTTGCGCACGATGAGCTGCAGTCGCCCATGAAGGTCGGTCTCGATCGCGGTCTGATCGACTTCGCCATCGCCCTGCGCGGCGTGGCCGTCTCCGACCTCGAGCAGCGCACCCTTGACGAACACCGGGATGTAGAGCGTCGTGCCGGCCACCAGCTCTCTGTTGTCGAGATTTCCGGCGTGATGGGACGGCGGATTGCTGCTGACGCGGCCGAGCGAAGCCGCCGGTGCCACACCCATCGATCCAAAAAACGGGCGCAGGGGCACCACGATCCCGGGGGCCACCTCGGCGGTCATCCGCGTGCGGTCGAGATGGATCAAACTGCTGACGCGCGACTGCGGCGGTCCACACAGCTCGGGCACGAATCCCCGGCAGCCGTTGTAGCCGTAGTCGATTGGCAAAGTGATGGACTGGATCCGCACCTCGAGCACATCTCCGGAGTCCGCACCTTCGACGTAAATCGGCCCGGTGAGGATGTGGCCGCCCGGGCCCCGCAGCGCGCCAGTGTCCTGGGCGACGATGTCGCGCAGCTCCTGCGGGATGTCGCCCGGCTTCACGCCCAGCCGCTCCAGACCCGTCGGCGTATTGGTGAGCATCGTCTCGATCTCGATGATGTCTCCGGAGTTGACCCGGAGCGCCGGCTTCGCCTCCGACCAGTAGTATCCGTACGCGACCGTCGACGGCGTCGCCGCCAGCCGATGCACAGTCTGGGCACCGAGCGCGCCACCGAGAATCCACCCGAGAACCGCGGCGATCAGATAGGTAATCCGCATATGGTGTTGTTTAAATATCAGAGCTCAGAATCTACGCTTCCCGCTTCCCGCTCCCGCCCCGCCATTCCCGCGTCGGGTCGTCATCCGGATCGGGCTTCTCCGCCGCCGGCCTCGATTTCTCCGGAACGTTGCGAAGATTGACACGAATTCGCGTCCACGTCGAGGATCGTCCGCGCATCGAATCGACGAGCACGTCGTCGACAGCGAGAAGCGAAGCGGCGTCGGGATGACGCTTCTTCCAGCGCTGCAGTCCGGCAAGAGCTTCGTCCTTGTCTGTCGAGTTGGCAATGGTGATCACCGGCATCTTCATCGCGCGCGTTTTTGTCTTCTTTGCGGGGGTCTTGCTCGCGGATTCCCTGGCAGCGCCAGCCCCTTTCGCCCGCGACGGCGCTACGCGCTTCCCCTCGCCCTCCATCTTCTGGAAGTGCGGCGGCCACGGGGCGTCGCCGAGCCCGGCCGCTTCGTCCCGCGCGGCGAGCTCGAGAAGCGCGACGAGAGATCCGGGCGAATCGTCCATGCCCGCATTCGGATCACCGATGGACTGGAGTCGCGCCGGCACGGTGAGCACGGTGAAGTCCCGCGGATCGCTGTCCGGCACCTCCTCCCATCTTAACGGCGTCGAGACCCGGGCGTCGGGAAGCGGACGAATCGAATACGCCGAACAGGTCGTCCGATCCTTGGCGTTCTGATTGTAGTCGAGGAAGACGCCGTGCCGCTCTTCCTTCCACCACTTGGACGTGGCGATGTCCGGCGCGCGGCGCTCGATCTCCCGTGAGAGCGCCAGCGCCGCGCGCCTGACTTCGGTGAAGCTCCAGCGTTGCTCGATTCGGACGTTGACGTGCATCCCGCGCGAGCCACTCGTCTTGGGCCAGCCGCGCAGTCCCATCTCCTCAAGAAGATTCTTCACTTCCAGCGCGACGCGCCTGACGGCAGTCCACTCGACGCCCGGTATAGGATCGAGATCGATGCGCAGCTCGTCGGGGTGGTCGAGATCGTTGGTGCGAACGGCGTGGGGATGCAGCTCGATGCAACCGAGGTTGACGATCCATGCCAGCCCTGCCGCATCATCGACCACGATTTCATCGGCGGTGCGGCCCGAAGGAAACGATAGCGTCACCGTGCGCAGCCACTCGGGAGTGTTCTCCGGCGCACGCTTCTGGTAGAACGGCGGTTTGTCCGCGCCGTTCACGAACCGTTTCAGCATGCCCGGTCGGTCGCGCACGCCGGCCACAGCCCCGCTCGCGACCGACAGGTAATACTGGACCACGTCCAGCTTGGAGAGCTTGACGGCGCGCGAGAAGTATGGCTTGTCGGGGTTGGTGATCCGAACCTCTTTCCCATCTACCGTGAGAACCTGTGCCGTTTCCGTTTTGGCCATGATGCCAATTTGGTCGTAAAACCGGCAACCGAAAGTGCCGGCAACCTTTAGAAGGCTGACTTGGGTCCAGAGGCTGTGGCTTGGTTCACGATCGTCCGTGATTGGCATTGCGCTTCACCAGCGCGTCGAGCCGAGGACCAAGACGGACGTCGGCAATTTTCTCGACCCACGCGGGAAACGACGCCGTCGGCCCGCGCCACTCGAGCTCCTCGACGTCCTTGAACAGCGGCGCGTCGGTGCGCAGCGTCGCCAGGTTCTTGAAAAGCAGCGCCTTCTCACGATCGTCGCCGAGGACGCCTTCGGGAAACGACTCGATCGGTCCGTGACGATTGAGCAGCTGCGCAGCGGTGCTCGGTCCGACGCCCTTGATTCCGGGATATCCATCCTGCGCGTCGCCAACCAGGGCCAGAAAATCAGGAATCAATTCGGGCACGACGCCGAACTTCGCGCGCACGCCCTCCGCATTCCGGATCTGCATTCCCTTGCGAATGATCTGCACCACCCGGTCGTCGCGCACGCACTGTCCAAGATCTTTGTCGTTGGCCCATATGCAGACTTTCTCGACGCGCGGATCGGCGTCGGCGAGATGGGCCGCCGAGGCCAGACCATCATCTGCTTCCAGCTCGATCATCGGCCACACGGCGACGCCCATCGCGTCGAGCGCCTGCTCCAGCGGAGTGAATTGCGCGCGCAGAGTGTGCTCGATGCCCTCGCCGGTCTTGTACTCGGGCCACAGCTCGTTGCGGAACGACTCGATGACGTGATCCGTCGCGACGCCTACATGCGTAGCACCGGTCTCCAGCATCTCCAGAATCGAGTGCAGGATCCCGGCGACGGCGCCATAGGGCTTGTCCTTGCCCTGATTGAATCGGCGCTGGCCGTAGAAATGGCGGAAGAGCTCGTAGGTTCCGTCGATCAGATGAACTATCATTCCGCTATGAACGTACTCGTGTTCGGCGCTTCGGGAATCGGCGAGCGCTTGGTGGGCGCAACATGAGGGGACTCCGGATGGGCATCGTCCGCTACACCTCCGTAGCCAACGCGATCGCCCGCGCGCTTGGCGTCGACCCGCCTCCCGAGGTGCGGATTGGTGGCAGCGGGGGCCGGATCACCCTCACGTTCCGGAGCACCGGCGCCACCCGATGGTCCGAAGAAAAACAGGTCGATCAGGCGTTGAGGATCGCCGCCGCGACCCGTGAGGTGCTCACCGCCGATTCGCGCCGCGGCGTTCGCCGACGCGCGCGCAATCGCGCCATCGTCGTCGTGTTCGAGGACGCGACACTGCTGAAAGGCTGCTCGATCGTCGGACAGTGGAAATGCGTTGTGCCCGCCGATTATCCGGGCGAGGCCTGACCGAATCTCCCTCTCACCAAGTCGGCCCGCCCCGCGCAGATTCCTGCCGCAGACCGTTCATCATTTACTCCTGACGCTTCCGACGGGCTGATGCTGCAGCTGCTGTTCCTGGCGATTCTTGTGGCGGGTGGGCTCTACCTGCGCAGCGTGCTGCGCGGCGATCAGCAGCCGCACGCCGAGATGAACGAAGAGCAGATCAGGCAGCAGTGGCGCCAGCTCGGCTTCTTCTGCGAGGTGGACGAGCAGAAAAGGGAATGGACGCTGACTGGATCACGCGCCGGGCTGCTCTACTTTCCCGACCTGTTGCTCGGCTACGTCAACGATCCGGCGAACGCGGTGACCAACGCGCACAAGCACTACGATCCTTACGGCTCGCTGGAGATAGTGACGTGGGCCAACCCGACGGTGGACGGCCAGGCAATTCGCGGCTCGCTCGACGACCTGACCCGGCTCGCCGAGCTCGTGGAGGCCAAGCTGGCGTCGGCTCAGCCCGGCGAGACGATCCGCATCCGCGACGAGTTCGCTGCCAACAGCCCCTTTGCGCTGCTGCTCGATGTGCGACAGGACGGTTTCGATCCCGCGTCGACCGATCGCGAGCGGCTCGGCGCGGCCAAGCCTGTGCCCCCAACCCCCGATCCTTCGAAGCAGAAGCCCGCCGGCTGACGACGCCCCCGGCGTCGCACAAGCTGCTGAGATCACCCCTGACGCCGGTCCCTCTCACGAACGCGACCGGCTGCGCACAGATTCTTGCCGCAGACCACTTACCCAGGACGGCCATGTCTCCAGTCCTCGCCGAATTTCTCGGCACCGCGATCCTGATCGTGTTGGGCGATGGCGTCGTTGCCAACGTCGTGCTGCAGCGCACCAAAGGTCATAACTCCGGGTGGATCGTGATCACCTCGGGCTGGGCCCTCGGCGTCACCATCGCCGTCTACTGCGTCAACAGCATCAGTGGCGCGCATCTCAACCCGGCGGTGACCATCGCCCTGGCGACGATCGGCGCGTTCGATTGGGCGAAAGTACCGATGTACATCGTGGCTCAGATCGCCGGTGGCTTTCTCGGCGGAGCCATCGTATGGCTGTCGTATCTTCCGCATTGGAAAGCGACGCCGGCGCCGGCGGACAAGCTGGCCGTTTTCTCGACTGTCCCGGCCATCAGACAGCCCCTCGCCAATCTCGGCTCGGAGGTAATTGGCGGATTCGCGCTGGTCCTGGCACTGCTGGCGGTGCTTTCGCCCGGCAATCTGGTACCGGGCTCCGATCTCGCCAAAGGCTTTGGTCCCATACTCGTCGGCGTGATCATAATGGCGATCGGTCTTTCGCTCGGCGGACCCACTGGCTACGCCATAAACCCGGCGCGAGATCTCGGACCCCGCATCGCCCACGCGGTGCTGCCCATCGCCGGGAAGGGCAGCTCCGATTGGGGGTACGCGTGGATTCCCATCGTCGGACCAACCATCGGCGGGGTCCTCGGGGCGCTGATGTACCACGCGATCTGGAAATGACGAAGCACATTCTGGCGCTCGATCAGGGCACCACCAGCTCGCGCGCGATTCTCTTCGATCACGCGGGGTCCATCGTCGCCGTCGCCCAGAAGGAGTTCCCGCAGATCTTTCCCAAACCGGGCTGGGTCGAGCACAACGCGCGTGACATCTGGTCCACGCAGGTGGGCGTTGCCGCCGAGGTCTTGAGCAAGGCACACGTCGGCGCCGCCGACCTGGCGGCCATCGGAATTACCAACCAGCGGGAGACGACGGTGGTGTGGGACCGCGCCACCGGGCAGCCGATTTGTAACGCGATAGTCTGGCAGGATCGTCGCACCGCCGGCATCTGCGACCGCCTCAAGGCGCGGAAGCTGGATCGCCTGATCCGCCGGAAGACCGGTCTCGTCGTCGATGCCTACTTCTCGGCGACCAAGATCCAGTGGATTCTGCAGAACGTGAAAGGCGCCCGGGCCAAGGCCAAAGCGGGCGAGCTGGCTTTCGGCACTATTGACTCCTGGCTGGTGTGGAATCTCACCGGCGGCCGTGTGCACATCACCGATGTCAGCAACGCATCGCGTACGATGCTGCTCGACATCGGCAAATGCGCGTGGGACGACGAGCTGCTCGAGATTTTCGGCGTGCCGAGGTCGATGCTGCCAGAGGTGCGATCGTCCAGCGAGATCTATGGGACGAGCACCCTCCTCGGCGCGCCGGTGCCGATAGCCGGAATCGCGGGCGACCAGCAGGCGGCATTGTTCGGCCAGGCGTGCACCAGGCCGGGCATGGCAAAGAACACCTACGGCACCGGCTGCTTCATGCTGATGAACACCGGAACGAAGCGGATCGCCTCGAAGAACAATTTGCTGACGACGGTGGCCTGGCGAATCGGTGGTCGCACCGAATACGCGCTGGAGGGAAGCATCTTCATCGCCGGCGCGGTGGTGCAGTGGCTGCGCGATGGGCTGCAGTTCTTTCGGTCGGCGGCGGAGGTGGAGGCGCTGGCGGCGGGTGTCGCGGACAGTGGCGGGGTGTACCTGGTGCCCGCGTTCGCCGGCCTCGGAGCGCCCCACTGGGATCAGTACGCGCGGGGGACCATCGTCGGACTGACCCGCGGGTCGACGAGAGCCCACATCGCTCGCGCTGCGCTCGAGGGGATCGTGCTGCAGGTGATGGACGTTCTGAAAGCGATGGAGGCCGACGCCGGCATCAAGCTGAAGGAGCTTCGCGTCGACGGGGGCGCCAGCGCCAACGATTTGTTGATGCAGCTGCAGGCAGATCTGCTCAACGTCCCGGTGGTGCGACCGAAGGTCGCTGAGACTACGGCGTTGGGAGCGGCATACCTGGCCGGCCTGGCAGTCGGATTCTGGAAGAATCAGGCGGACATCGCGCGACAGTGGCAGGTGGACAAGCGCTTCAAGCCGGCGATGAAGGCAGCGGCACGGACGCGGATGGCAAAGGGCTGGGAACGGGCGCTGAGTCGGGCGCGCGCATGGGAAGAGGCATAGGCCCGGGAACTGGGTTGTCTCTCCGGCAAGTGATCACGCGGCGCTCGTGGGCCTGCATAGGAATCCTGTGCGCCTGCGCGCCCCACATGTCCTCGGCGCCGTCGACCCCGGCCGACTGGCCGACCACTGGTGGCGCGCCGGGCAACGCTCGGTATTCGTCGCTCAGCCAAATCGATCGGAACAACGTCTCTTCGCTGCGGGTGGCGTGGACATTCCATACCGGCGACGCCGCCGCTGACAACAAATCCCAGATCCAGGCGACACCGATAGTCGTCGATGGAATCCTGTACGCAACGACGCCCTCGCTCGACGTCATCGCGCTGCGAGCTGACGCCGGTACCCAGCTTTGGCGCTTCGATCCTTTCGCCGGTCGGCCGCGCGAGTCACACGTCAATCGCGGGGTGGTGTATTGGTCGGCCGGGCGTGAGCGCCGGATTTTCATGTCCGCCGGACGCAGGCTATATGCGCTCGACGCAGGCACTGGACGTCCGATGCCGGGTTTCGGCGACAGCGGCTGGGTCGATCTCAGGGCGGGATTGAGCCGCAATGTCGGCGACGCGTCGGTGATTGCGACCAGCCCCGGAGTCATCTACGGCGACTTGCTGATTCAGGGGACGCGTGTGGGCGAGAGCGAAGGCTCGGCTCCCGGCGACATTCGCGCATACGATGTTCGCACCGGGAGGATTCGCTGGACGTTTCACACCATTCCTCTTCCCGGCGAAGTGGGATACGAAACGTGGCCGGCCGACGCGTGGAAATCTGCCGGCGGCGCGAACTCGTGGGCGGGAATGACGGTCGATGACCAGCGCGGCATCGTGTACATCCCCACCGGGTCGGCGACTCCCGACTTCTACGGCGGCGAGCGGGTTGGCGCCAACCTGTTCGCCAACACTCTGCTGGCTCTCGACGCGCGGACGGGCAAACGTATCTGGCATTTCCAGAGCGTCCACCACGACCTCTGGGATCGCGATCTTCCGGCCGCGCCGAATCTCCTGAGTGTCACTCGTGGCGGCCGTCGCGTCGATGCAGTGGCGCAGATCACCAAGAGTGGCTTCGTGTTCGTGTTCGATCGGGCGACCGGCGCCGCTCTTTTCCCCATAGAGGAGCGCCCGGTGCCGGCGTCGGACCTGCGCGGCGAGCAGGCTTGGCCCACCCAGCCAATCCCGCTGGCGCCGGCGCCGTTTGCGCGACAGTCGATGAGCGTGGCCGACATCGCCGACACGACGGACGCGGCAGCGCGCCGCTTTTCGACCTTACGCCACGACGCGCTCTTCGCGCCGCCGAGCCTGCGGGGCACCGTTTTGCTTCCTGGCTTTGACGGCGGCGGCGAGTGGGGCGGCGCAGCCGTCGACCGCGAGACCGGCGTGATCTACATCAATGCCAGCGATGTCCCATGGATCGCGGCCATGCGCGAGGCGCCGGCGGCACGACCGACCAAAGCGCCGTACGACTTCGCTGGTTACGAGCGCTGGCGCGACGCCAGCGGTTATCCGGTGATCAAGCCGCCGTGGGGAACTCTCAGCGCCATCGATCTCAACACCGGCGAGTATCTCTGGCGCAGTCCACTCGGCGAGCACGTAGAGCTTGCCGCGGGGTCGCCAATCACCGGCGCTGAACAATACGGCGGGCCAATCGTCACCGCCGGTGGTCTGGTATTCATCGCGGCAACGATGGACGAGAAATTCCGCGCCTTCGACAAGTCGACCGGAAAGCAGCTCTGGGAAACGACGCTGCCCGCCGCGGGCTACGCGACCCCGGGCACGTACTCGGTAGGCGGCAAACAGTACGTAGTGATCGCCGCCGGTGGCGGGAAGCTGGGAACCAGGTCCGGCGATTCTTACATCGCCTTCGCGCTCCCGTAGCGCGGTGACATGGACCCGGCACCCAAAGGAGACTTCCGTAACGGCGAAAGTGTTTTGCATACTGGCGCCCGGTTTGCACAACTAACCGCGAACGTGATCCCACCGGTGCCGGGGAACCACGCCCTTCCCACCCCTTACCGCGTTACACCTGGACGCGAGTAATAGCCCGCGCAAACGATGCTCAAACTGATCTCACACACCGTTCTGCTCCTCACTCTGATCTCCGCCTCAGCTGCCGCCCAGACCATCGACATCTGGCCCGGCGTAGCTCCCGGCTCCGAGCATTGGACCCAGAAAGAGGTGACGATTCCGGGCACGCCCGTGGGGACGGTGGTCCTGAACGTCGTCACTCCCACCCTCACCGCGTACCTCCCTTCCCGCGCCAACGCCACTGGAACCGGAATAATCATCGCGCCCGGCGGCGCTTTCGTGGCGCTCGCTACTTCCCTCGAGGGCAGCTCGCTCGCCGAGTGGCTGCAGAAGCGGGGCATCGCCGCATTTCTGCTCAAGTACCGCACTGTCGAGAAACGCGGCAACGGGATCCCCGACATGGACATGGATACCGCCGGACGCTACGGCATCGCCGACGGAATTCAGGCGATCAAAGTAGTCCGACAGCACGCGCGCGAATGGGGAATCTCTCCCGACCGGGTTGGATTCATCGGATTTTCCGCAGGTGGCATGGTCGCCAGCGGCACGCTTCTCCAATCAGATCCATCGGCCAGGCCCAGCTTCGTCGCGATGATCTACGGCGCCCCATTCGGCGCAATGCCGAGGATTCCATCGTCGCTGCCGCCGGTGTTCATGGCGTGGGCACAGGACGATCCCGTCGCCCTGGAGCCGGTCAGAAAATTCTACGACGCACTCATCGCAGCGGGGATAAAGCCCGAGGCCCACGTGTTCGCCGCCGGCGGGCACGGGTTCGGCATGAACAAGCAGGGCAAGAGCAGCGACTACTGGGTCGACGCGTTCTACTCGTGGCTGCAATCCGAGGGCTTCGCTACTTCATCGCCTCCCCGGCCGAAGTGATCGGATCGATGTCGACCGGTATGGCAGCCGTTTTGTCGAGCTCCGCCTTGAGCTGCGGTGGTCTCACAAACGGTAGCAGCGGAAAGTGTGACTAACCAGGCGCCGATACACATCATCACATCTCAACCAAGAACTGATCATCATGGCGCCGCAATCTGAAGTCGTCGAGAGTCCACGCGTTCCGCGAATCGGACCGTATTCCCAGGCAGTTCGCTACGACAATCTGATTTACACGGCCGGCCAGCCCGGAATCGATCCGGTTACGGGCGA
>DASXGU010000049.1:0-11523 GCA_036488915.1 Gemmatimonadaceae bacterium
AGAGTGACCGGCGCGGTCGGGGGTCTTGAGCGAGGTGATGATCCCGCCGTAGTTGGTGAGCTGCACCTCGATGCCGTGCGCGTTCCTCATGGTAAATAGATGGGCGCTCTGCCCGTTGGCGAGGGTGCCGAACGCCGTGGATTCAACGCCGGACGTCATTGCCGGTGCGCCGGAATGTGGCGCGACCGCGCACCCGCCGACGAAAGTGGCGAGAACCCCGATGAGGGGCAGTGGACGGCGGCGCGCCGTGATGCGACTGCGAGCCATTGCTCGTGCTCCTTCGCGAAGATTGGGGGGAGGACCCTCGCCGGGGCCACCGCAGTGATTTGTGGGCTTCGGACCATCTCTTCGTGCGGACCCACTGGCCAACATGCGAACGTCGCGGTCCGCGGGTCAAGTCGGACGGCATAGCTCACTCCCGGGACCTTCCCTTCCAGTTGAGGCTCTTCAGGCGCTCGGTGCTTGCGAGTCGGGCGCCCGCAGACTCACCGTGAAAGTAGAGCCCTCCCCGAGAGTGCTGCTCACGGTAAGATCCCCGTTCATCTTCCGGGCGAGACTGCGGCTGATGGCGAGTCCGAGTCCAAAGCCTTTTTGCGTGCCGCCGCCGGCGATTGCCGAAGCGGGCACCTGGACGAACGGCTCGAAGATCTGCTCGATGTGATCCGGCGGAATGCCTCTGCCGGTGTCCGCGACATTGATGCGGGTCCATTCGCCCTCGGTCGCGCACGACACCGTCAACTTCCCGCCTCGGGGAGTAAACTTGACGGCGTTGGTCAGGAGGTTCAGCAGGATCTGCTGCAGCCGGTCCGGATCAGCAACCACCTTGAGTTCCGGTGTGCACTCCCGCCTTTCATATCCAACTCCCGCCTGTTCGAACCTCATCCCCATTAACGTCTCGGTCTGTGCCAGCACCGACTCGACGTCGATGGTCTTCATGTCGAAACGCGCCACCTCTCCCGCTCTCAACCGGGTGAAGCTCAGGATGTCGTCGATGAGCCCTAGCACGAACTCGCTGGCCTTCTTCATCCGCTCGACGTCGCCGCGCTGTTCCTCGCGCAACGGCCCGCGTATCCCCATCAACAGGAGATCGCAGTAACCGGAGATGGATCCGATCGGCGTGCGGACGTCGTGCGACATCATCGACAACAGCGCCGAGTTGGCTCGATTCGCTTCCTCCGCAACGCGTTTCGCGCGCACGATCTCGTCCTCCCATTTGCGGCGCTCGCGCAGGCGCATGAAGACGCAGTCGTAAATCCCGCGATCGCCGTCCTCGTGTCTGGCCACGTTGGCGAGAACCGCCACGTCGCCATTTTCGCCGCACCGCAGCGTGAGAAACAGCTCCTCGACAGTTGGCTGCAGCTTGAGCATCGGGAGGAGGTGGGTCTGGTAGAATATGCGACTCGACACTGTCAGCAGCGTCTCGAATCGGCGTCCTACTACCACTTCGCGCGCAACGCCGAGCATCTCCAGGAGGGTGGCGTTGGCGCTCAGGACGATTCCGCCGCCGTCGAAAGTCAGAAACCCACAGGGAGCCCGCTCGAGTGCGCCAAGCATTCCCTGAATTTACTCTCTCCTGCGCTCCGTCTTGCGGTTTGCTCTCTCAGACGAAGAATCCAGCGGCAGGCTCGCTTGCGACAGGTAATCCTTGATTGCCGCGATCGTCTCCTCCGGGTGGCTCATGTGGGGGCAGTGCCCGGTCGCCTCGAGGTAGTGGAGCTGGCTGCCGCGGAGCTCGCGATGCACGTACTCGCCGACGGTGGTCGGCGCGATGATGTCATCCGCGCACTGCAGCACCAGCGCCGGGATCTCGAGCCTGGCGAGATCCGCGCGGTTGTCGGCATAAAAAGTCGCCTCGGCGAATCGGCGGGCGATGACGGGGTCTGTGGAGCAGAAGCTGTCGCTCAGCTCGGCCGAGAGCTCCGGGCGGTCGGGATTCTTCATGATCGCCGGTGCCAGGTAATTCGCCCAGCCGATGTAGTTCTTGTCCATGGTGTCGAGCAGCTCTTCGATGTCGCGACGCTCGAATCCGCCGACGTAAGGCGAATCGTTGATGTAGCGCGGCGATGGGCCGACGAGAATGAGGTTCGCGAACAGCGACGGCTCGCGGTTCGCCGCCAACACCCCGATCATGCTGCTGACGGAATGACCGACGAAGATGACGTCCTCGAGGTGTAGCGCGCGGCAGATGTCGAGAACGTCACGGGCATAGCCCTCCAGACTTCCGTATCGCCTGGCATCATATGAAGCGATGTCGGACTTGCCCGACCCGACATAGTCGAACAACACGATGCGATAGTCGTCGGCGAAAGCCGGCGTGATGAAACGCCACATGTTCTGGTCGCAGCCGAACCCATGAGCGAACATCATCGGCTGCCTGCCACGCCCGAAAACTTTGACGTTGTTGCGAGAAAGAATGTCGCCCACTAAGAAGCCCCCAGTCACTGGCGCGCAGCCGCAGTGCCCGCACAAGTCCAGTGCGCGTGTCAACGGTGCTTCGTTATTCATAGGTCGTGCCGCTGGCGCGGGAGGGTTCGTGCTCGCTGGCAGGAATTCCCCACGCGCCCTAATATTTGCCAGTCTGTAATCGGAGGCTCTATGCGCATCCAGCTGGCCGCTTCACTGGTCCTACCGATTGTCTGTATCACCGCCTGTGGCACGTCCGCCACTCCCTCCGCAGATACGACCGCCACCGCCGCATCGTCGACGTCGTCGACTGCGATGGTTCCATCGAATCCTTCCGCGGCGCCGACCACTAACGACGACAAGATAAAAAACGCCGAGAGTGCGGCGCCGGACTCCATCGCCAGTTCGGCGACGATCATGGATTGGCCAGCGACGGAGACCGGAAAGCCAACGCAGCTGCGCGTGGGCACCAATGGGTGGGTATGCTATCCGTCGATGCCGAATTCGAGCAATGCCGTCGGCGAGAACCCGATGTGTCTGGATCCACAGTTCCAGAAGTGGGCGCAGGCGTATATGAGCAAAGGAACGCCAAAGCTCACTGGCATCGGCGTGGCCTACATGCTCCAGGGCGATCGCGGCGCCAGCATCACCGATCCTTATGCCGATCCAGCCAAACCGCCCAAGGATTGGGTGATCGCGGGTCCTCACATCATGGTGGCGGGCCCGAGCTCGACATCGCTCTCCTCGCTTCCGGCCAACCCGAACGGGGGATTGCCGTGGGTGATGTGGAAGGGCACGCCGTACGCGCACATAATGGTACCGGTCAAATCATAGCGTCACTCCTTCTTCTGATCTTCGTCGCGGTCTCGGCGGCCTTTCGGCCGTCGGTGCCGCCGCGCGTCGCTCTCACTCCGCCGATGGGTTGGAACAGCTGGAACCACTTCGGCTGCAACGTCAGCGAAGCGCTGATCAGGGGAACCGCCGACGCGATGGTAACGAGCGGCATGCGGGACGCCGGATACAGATACGTGGTGATCGACGACTGCTGGCAGGTTAGTCGTGATCGAGCCGGCACCATTGTCGCCGACCCCCAGCGCTTTCCGCACGGCATCAAGGCGCTCGCCGACTACGTGCATTCCAAAGGGCTGCAGTTCGGGATCTACACCGACGCCGGCACGAAGACGTGTCAGGGTCGGCCCGGCACATTTGGGTTCGAGACGCGCGACGCGCAGACCTACGCGAGCTGGGGCGTGGACTACGTAAAGGAAGACTGGTGCAACGCCACCGGACTCGATGCGCGCACGCAGTACACGAAATTCCGGCAGGCGCTGGACCGCACCGGACGACCGATTGTTTTTAGCATCTGCGAATGGGGCATCAACCAGCCGTGGGACTGGGCGCCGGCGGTGGGGAACCTGTGGCGGACCACCGACGACATCAGCGACAACTGGCCGTCGATGCTCTCCAATCTCGATCAGTCGGCGCAGCATTCCGCTGTCGCTCGTCCCGGCGCGTGGAACGATCCCGACATGCTGGAGGTCGGCAACGGTGGAATGACGGCCGACGAATATCGCGCCCACATGAGTCTGTGGGCGATGCAGGCCGCGCCGCTGATCGCCGGCAACGACCTGCGCGCGATGTCGGAGGAAACCAAATCGATCCTCACCAACCCCGAGGTGATAGCCGTCGACCAGGACGCACTCGGCGCGCAGGGAACGCTGGTCTCCTCGGGCCCGCCCGAGCGGCAGGTATGGTCGAAGCCGCTGCGCGACGGCTCGCGCGCCGTCGTGCTGCTCAATCGGAGTGCTGCGCCCGATTCCATCAACGTCTCGTTCCGGCGTGCCGGAATTCGCGCCGATTCGGCGTCGGTGCGCGATCTGTGGCGCCACGTGGATCTCGGCCGCTTCCGCCGCGGCTACACGACCGTCGTGCCCGGACACGCGGCGTTGATGCTACGGATCACATAAGGGTTCTTCGTCGAGGCGACGACTATGGCCATCGATAGACGGCGGTTTCTCCAACTATCCGCACTTGGTGTTGCTGTTGTCGTAGCGGATTCCGGATGCGCGCGGGAGGCCGGAGGGGCGGCTGATTCTCCCCAGCTGGTGTCGATGCTCGGCGCAGAGCGGGTCAGGGAGCTCGGCAAGAAGTATCTGTCGTCTGCTCCGGGGGAGAACAACCCCGAAGCGTTGCGCGAGGCCATCTCTCGTGGGACGGGTGTTCGCTTGCTCGGCAGAGGTTCGATCGATGACACGATCCGGAGCGAGTTCGCCGCGGGTCACACGGTCCTCGTCGATGGCTGGGTGTTGTCGGTGACCGAGGCGAGGCAGGCGGCGCTGTTCTCGCTCACGCCCGCGTAGCGCCCCGTGCACACCGACGCGCGGACACTCCAAAGCGGTACGGTGCTCGAAGGCGACATCTGCATCGTCGGCGCCGGCGCGGCCGGAATCACCATCGCCCGCGAGCTCGCCTCGGACACCAGGCTCAAAATCCTGCTGCTCGAGGGAGGTGGATTCGAGCGGGAAGACAAAATGCAGGATCTCTATCGCGGCGACATCGTCGGCGAGCCCTACTTCCCACTGCAGGCGGCCGCCGAGCACTACTTCGGCGGGACCACCAATCACTGGGCCGGTTGGTGCTCGACTTATGACCCGATCGATTTCGAGAAGCGCGATTGGGTGCCGCACAGCGGCTGGCCGATCACCCGCGCCGATCTCGAGCCCTACTACGTGCGCGCACAGAGTATCGTCGATCTCGGCCCCTACAAGTGGAGCGCGGCCGACTGGAAGAACGGCGACGCCGCTCGAGCGCCGTTGCTAGCCGATTCGCGCGCGGTGTGGAGCAAGATGTGGCAGTTCAGTCCGCCCACCCGATTCAACGCCAAGTATCGCGACGAGATCGTAAAGTCGCCGAACATTCATCTCTACACCTACGCTAACGTCGTCGAGGTGCAGGCCGACGACGGCCTCCGCGCGGTGCAGTCGGTGCGCATTCGCACCTTGGAGGGCAAGGAGCTTCGCGCCCACGCCGCGCGCTTCGTCCTAGCGTGTCACACCATTCAGAACGCCCGGTTGCTGCTCGCCTCCAACAGGCAGGCGCGCAACGGACTCGGCAACGGCAACGATCTGGTGGGGCGGTATTTCATGGAGCACTTCGAGATGCCTGCCGCCGAGCTGGTGCTCGCCGATCCGAAATTGACCGGGACCAGGCTGTACGAGTTCGACGGCACGGGCACACCGCGCGCGGAGCTCGCGCTTTCACCGGAGATAGAGAAAGAGCACAGGATTCTAAACGGCACCGCTTCGGTCGAAGCCGGTAACTACGGCGATCCGGTCAAGAGCACTTTCCAATTCATCGACACGGTGATGATGAACAAGATGCGCACATGGGAAGAGGGCGGGAAAAAGGGTCCGCACCCGATCGCGGTCGCGTCCGCGTCGTTGGCGCCGCGCGGCTCGGGGCCGCCGCGGTTTTATCACCTCACCACCAGGCAGGAGCAGGCGCCGAATCCTGATTCACGGGTGACGCTCAGCCCAGAGAAGGACGCGCTGGGGATGCCGCGCGCGCGCCTGGATTGGCGCTTCACCGACCTCGACAAGCGGTCGATGCGCACGTTCTACGAGATCGTCGGCAGCGAGATGGGCCGCACTGGCACCGGGCGAGTGCAGATCCGCGACTGGCTGCTCGGCGACGATCGCACCTGGCCCAGCTTCGTGAGCGGAGGGTGGCACCACATGGGGACGACCAGAATGGCAGCGGACCCCAAGCAGGGAGTCGTCGATGCCAATTGCCGGGTACACGGAATTGCGAATCTCTACATCGGAGGAGCAGCCGTGTACGCGACGGCTGGCTCGGTGAATCCCACTTTGACCTTACTGGCTTTGAGCCTGAGACTCGCGGAGCATCTCAAGACCGCACGCTAACCCTGGCATCAGCTCAGTCCTCAGTTCCGGGACGCCAGCACCGCCGCCGCGGTATCATGCACCGGCGTGGGGACGCCCGTCCTCCGTCCGAACCGGGACACCGCGCCACTGAGCACGTCCAGCTCCGTCGGCCCCCCACGCTCGACATCCAAAACAAAGCTCGGCTTCAGCGTCGCGGGCAGGGCCGCGATTCGCGCCAGCGCGTCCTCCTCCTGAGTCGCCGGAATTGGAACGTGCATCGCGCGGGCGACGGCGGCGATCTCGCGCACCGCGCGGTCGATCAGCAGTCGCCCGAGCTCGGTGTCGCGGATCGTGCCCAGGTCGCTGCGCGCCATTCCGCAGGCAGCGGCGCAGGCGCAAAGCATATTGAACTTTTGCCAGAGCTCGAGGACGATCTCTTTCGTTGCCACGGCGTCGTCGCCCGCAGATCGCATCGCCGCGGCGATGGCCTCGACCCGCGGAGACATCGTTCCATCCATCTCGCCCACGGCGAAGCGCTCGCGTTTGCTCAGGCGCTCGATTACCCCGGGCGCGATCTTGTGCGCGTTCATTATGGTGGTCCCGCCCAGTATCTGGGAACGGGGAACTCCGGCGCCCTCGAGATTCTCGGCGGTGGTGACGCCGTTCAGAGCGGGAACGATCGCTGTCCCGTTCCTGGCCAGCATCACGAGCACGTCGGCGAGCTCGGCCACCGAGTAGCTCTTGACCGCCAGCATCGCCCAGTCGGCGCCGCGCAGGTCGTCGGGGCGATCGGTCGCCTTGACCTTCACGGTAATCGTGGCTCCGTGATCCTTGATCACGATTCCATTCCTTCGAATGGCGTCGAGGTGCTCACCCCGGGCGAACAGCGTTACGTCGTGGCCGGCCTCGGTCAGTTTCCCGCCGTAGTATCCGCCGACTCCTCCGGCGCCGACGATCGCGATGCGCATGCGGCCAATCATGGATCCCGGCACCGCCATGGTCAAGCAAGCTGCGTCCGTGACGGAAGGAACGCTACGAAGTCTGTTTGGTGTTTGCTGGCTGAGCGGCGGGTGCCCGTCCGCTGAGCACGCAGGCGACCGATTCCTTTGCGCCCGGGGTATCCATGGTGATCCCCGCTGTCGACGAATCACCCGCCTGTGCCCACGTCGAATACTTCCTGGCCTGGGGTGAGAGCGAGAAAATCAGGCCCGGCTTCGTGATCTGGGTCGTGATCCACGTGGCGGGAACCGCTTCGCCCGTAGGCGCGACAATGTCGGCCGACAGAAAATATGCGGGGAACTTCACCCCGCTCGAATCGACGAACTGGTCCGACTTGACCGCCCAGGCATTCGCCACCCGGAAATCCTTTCTGATCATTCCACCGGCAAGGGCGGGCATCAGGTCGGACGAGAATTGGAGACACGCTTTCGGCGCCGCCGACGAGCCGCTACATGACGCTGACAGGGCCATCGCCAGCGTGACCGCAACGGTGCGGCCCGCGACCGCCAGCGATTGCCTCACAGCCGGGTGGTCGCTCACAGGCGCGGCGCGGCCAGAGCGAGCTGCTTCTGTTGCCGGGAAAGCCGCGCTACCAGGATCACGATGAGTACCAGAAAGACCGCGCTGACCGGAATCGTGCCGAGGCCGAGACCACCATCCGCGCGCGATTGCGTCAGCAAGTCGCCGAGCGATGCCCCGAGGGGCCGGGTCAGGATGTAGGCCAGCCAGAAAGCGAGCACCTCATTGAAGATCCTCGAGCGGTATAGGCCATAAATAATGGCGATTCCGGCCGCGAATATCACCGCTGACAATGCGTAGCCCACCGCCATTCGCTCCGACAGCAGGTCCCCACCCGATGTGCCAAGCGAAAACGTGAACAGGATCGCCGCCCAGTAGAACGCCTCGCGTCGCGGTGTATAAATCGTGTGCACTGAAAGGGTCTTCTCGGTCATATACCAGGAGACGAAGACCAGGATCAGACCCACAGTGAAGATCACTGTCGTCGTCTCCAGTGGAACGCCCAGGTTGTCGACCAGGTTGTCCGAGATGAGGGTCCCGACCACGCTGATGAAAACGACCACCGTCCAGTAGATCCGGGGTACATACCTCCGGGCGCGAAACTGGAAGATCAACGAGATGATGAGCAGCACGGCCATCACGTACGACGTAACGACGGTGCCGAGCTTGAAGGTCTCGGAAAGTACGTCGGCAGCCGTTTCGCCGACGGTGGTCGCCAGGATCTTGAGTATCCAGAAGACGAGGGTGACTTCGGGAACTCTGTTTATCAGCTGGCCAACGGTTGTCTGCTGGGATGTCGTCATTAGGGGGCTGGAGGGGACGTGCGCCGTTAGGCACGATGCGTTCCGTGTCAGACGGATATCAGGGCCGGGAGTGGCGCTTTGGGGCTGGCGCCCAAGAAACCGGCACTCGGGGGCGCCCGTAGAGGGATATGGCGGGGGCGGCCAGATCTATGCAGAAGCTCTGCTGTATTATTAGGAAAGCCAGCCTCCGGCAGGAAAATCCATGGCCAACACCTTCAGTCCTCCACCGACTGCCAACGGTCAAGTCAACGGCAGCCGATTCGGTCGCAACGGAACCAGCGATCACTCAATCGCCTCGCTGAACGGCAACGGCAAAGCGCCGGTGCGCCCGGCATGGGTCGGGCGCCTCGGCCAGTACTGGGACAGGTACGCGCCATTCAGAAATCCGTTCGCCAAAAAGCCGGACCTCCCCGACGACGACTTCGATGCCGGCAACGGCGTCCACGCCATAACCAAGAAGACCGACTATTGGTTCAACCGCGAGCTCTATCAGCTCGAGGAAGAAGCAAAGAAGCTGGCCACCGATTGGGCGGAGAAGGGGTTGCCGCGCCACGATGTCGCGCGCACCAGCGTCCTCGAGCCCGAACAGGTTCTGGGGATGAAATGTCTGGAGCTTTTCCGGCAATGGCATCGCCGCGTTCGGGTCAAGATGCAGGACCACATCCAGGCCGCCAGCGCCACCCTCAACAAACTGATCGGCGAATCGCGCGCCGAAGTCAACGCGCTCGATGCCACCGCCAACGAGCGCAAGCATACCCGCACGCAGATCGAGAGCTACCAGCAGTTCAAGGAGCCCGACGGGGTGCGGGTCGGCTACGATCGCATCCTCAAGAACTCGTGGGGCTTCTGGATCTTCGCCGCCATCGTCACCATCGCCGAGTTCACCGCCAACTTCCCGGTGTTCCGGCTCCTGCTGCCGATGAACTCGACGCTCGTCACTCTCGCCTCCACACTCGGCGAAGCGGCGGAGAGCCACACCTGGCTGGCCGGTCCGCTGGTGCTGCTCCAGGACATCCTCCTCCATTTCGAGGCTTTCCTCGTCGCCCTCATCGCCGTCGTCATCCTCGTCTTCCTCGGCAAGACCGCGGGCGCGTCGGCGCGCGCCATAGTATCGTTCAGCGAGTCAGAGGCGCCGATGGCGGCAACTACCATAAGGGCACACCGCAGGCAGCACACCTTTGTCTTCGTCGCGGGCCTGCTCGGCATCGCCTCGGTGCTGACGTTCATGTATTTCGCTCGCGCGCAGATCGCCGAGACGGCGCAGTCGCGGGTGCGTTCCGACAGCGTGTCCCTCAGACAGGCATTGTTCGATCAGCAGGCAGCGGGCACCGATCTCGCCAAAGCACCGGCCGCGACCCAGCGAGTGAAGGACGCGACGCGCACTCTGCAGCAGCACCTCGACGACGCCGCCTACGCCGAGACGGTGCAGAGGATCAACTACGCGATCGTGTGGCTCAACATCGGCCTGGTGCTTGCCGCAATGACCCTCGGCTTCGTCTACAAGCGCGAGGATCTCACCGACCGGCAAGGAGAGCATCCGTCACTCAAGCCTTTGAGGAAGCGGCTGCTGGCGCTCGAGCGCGAAGCCCTTGGGCACGCGCACGCGGCGCGGATTGCGATGAGCAACGCGGTCACGGAGGCGGGAAGGATCAATCATCTGCTCGAATCCCACCCGGTTCGGGATTGGCAGGCCAAGCAGGATCGGCTGCAGGGCGTTATCCCCCTGTTCCGTGGCGAGAACGCGCGCGTGCGCGGTCTCGATCCGATGAACGTCATCGCGTTCAGCCAGCCGGGCACGATAGTGTTTCCACAGGTCAACGAGAACGAAGAGCTGCGCAGGCCGACCGAGCTTGACCAGCTGTTGCGGGAGCTGAGTGAGGTGGAAGCAGAATTCGCTCGCGTTTCCGCGTATGCGGTGCCCACCAGTGCGCCGTCATCGACCTGAGGGAGAATGGTGAAAAGGTCTCTGCTCGTTCTCGCCTCGGCCCTCGTCGTCGCCGCTTGCGACTCCGCCGTCGGTGGCGAGTCGCCCAACCCCGGCCGCGCGTACATCGTCGGAATAGACATCTCCGGCAGCAGGACGGCGAACGAGCTCGACGAATCGAAGAAGCTGCTCGACGGGCTGATCGATCGCCTGCAGCCGGGCGACCACCTGACGCTGATCGAAGTCTATCAGGGCGGGCGAGAGCCGGCGAAGCAGTGGTCGGACAGCATTCGCTCCCCGAAGAATCCGAAGCAGCTGACCGGCTCGGATGAGCGCCGCCTCGAGGATTTCAAGGACATCGCGCGGATGCAGGCGTCGATCCTGTTCGACTCGGCGCGCGCGCACACGATCCTCAAGACCGACATCTTCGGCACGCTGGCCCGGGCCGCCGATTATGCGCGCGCTTCGAGGAATCGCTCCACCACGCTGCTGCTGTTGTCGGACATGATGAACGAGACGCCCGACGTCACCATGACCAGCGCGGACGAGATTCCCGGAGAGAGCTGGATCAGGCGCCTCGCCACGGCGAAGCGGATTCCGCAGCTGCGGGGGGTTTGTGTGGTGGTTGCCGGCGCCGACGTCAGCACCGCCCGCGGTGCCGCGATCCGCGACTTCTGGAGCAAATACTTCCAGGCTGCCGGAACGACGATCTCGGCGGACAACTACCGGAACATGATCTCTGATCCGTCGGAGATCTCCTGCCCCGCTTCTACGGCTTCCACGGGGCCTTGATGCTTATCGGCACTGCGGTCGTCCCCCAGTGCAGCCGCATCACAGCCTCGTCGCGCAGCACCTTCGGAAAATAGATCGTAAAGGAATCCACCGGCGAAACCTGCTCCGGCGTCGCGTCGACCCGCAGCACCTCGAACTCGGCGCCAGGATAGGGCTTGTGGAATACGTGCGCCGCCCGGCTCACGATCAGAGTCCACGG
>DASXGU010000158.1:0-5692 GCA_036488915.1 Gemmatimonadaceae bacterium
GTTGGTCCGCAGTCCTCAATTAATCAGCAATCAGCAATGGCATTGGTCCTCCGCCCTCAATCCTCCAACTTTCGCCCGCATCCGTACAAGTTGGATGCCATTCTCCCGCTCGATTCGAGCGTCAGAAGCCCTGGCCGATGCGCGCCGTGAACTTCCACGGCCCCCGGCGGTCGATCGGTCGCGCCACTCCGGTGGCAAGCGCGCCGTTGAAGAAAGTAACCAGGAATTCCGCGGTCGCTTTCACTCCGTCGGTTGGACGCGACAGCGGCACCACCACTCCGGTGCCATCGACGCGAGATCCGAGCTCCAGCATCGCCGCCTGCGCCGCGGCGTCCGACACTTTCGTCCACGCCGCATGAATTCCCGCGGCCAGGCCCGGCGCGATGCCCGGAAAGATCAGGTTGCTCGGCAGATGGACGGGCGCCTGAAGCAAGGGCAGTGTGTAGCCGAGGACCGCGCGCGAAAGCATGGCCCGGTCTCCGCCGAATTCCTTGTAGCCATAGGAGCTCAGCCCCTCACCGCTTCCCAGCTCGAAGAGAGCCTGTGGTGCGACCCCTCCGAATACCGCGCCGGCGTCTCCGCGGCCGTAGAGTTGAAACGGCCCCAGCTCGCGGCGCACCGCGGCGCGAAATTCCGTCCGCTGCCATCGCAGACCGCCGTCCGCGCGCTCGTAGTGGATGCGCACGCCGACGCCGCGATCGACGAACAGGCCGCTCACGTCCGGATTGAGCTCCAACGACGCTGACGATCGGAAATAGCTGCCTTCGCGAATTCCCCGGTTCGGCCTGAATCCGCCGTTCCGGTCGACGTAGATTCCTCTGGAGACGTTTTGTCGCACCGCGGCGTCGCGCGCGGGCCCAGCCTCCACGAAAAGGAGCGAGCGCCGGCTGGCACCGAGTGCGCGGCTCACCGACAGGATCACGCTGCGGCGGTCGAGGTAGTCGAAATCGTCGCTGCTGCCGAGGAGAGCCGACAGCGTCGATCCCCAGGCGAAGGGCGGCTGAAAATCATTGGTGTGCGCCAGCGAGCGCTCCGCCGACAGTCCCACGTTGGTGCGGCCCCGTCGCTGCTCGATCGAGACCTGTCCGCGGGCGACTTGCTCGGCCCAGGCCCAGCCACCGGTGGCGCGGGCAATGGTGTTGCCGCCCGCGCCACCAGGATCGGTCTCGAGCGCGATGCCGGTGAATACGCCCTCGATCCGATTGAAGCGAAACACTTCGTCCAGCGAGCGGGGCCGAAAACGCAGGCGACGGCTCCGCACGTCGGAGCGCCATCCCTCGGGAGCGAGGTCGTCGAACTCGCTGTAGTACACGTCGGTGCTGGCGGCGCCAAGCGGTCGCTGCCAGTCGCCGAAGCGCTCCTGATCACGGCCTGACGCGAACGTGAGATTGTGGCGCACGGCCGGCGGAGCTTCGGGACCTGTCCACGACGAATCATTGGGCCGATAGTCGTCGAAGCGTGAGACGATGCGCAGCAGACTTCGAAAATCTCCGAAGGTCCCGATGCGCGCCTGGATCTCGGTGCGCTGGAACGCCGGCAGCCAGTATTGGCCGTTGACCTCCGAGTTCACCAGCTCGACGAAGGATGCGCCACTCACCCCCGGGATGCGGCTGCCGGCCTTGATGGTGGCTTTGCCGTTGCGCACCTCGACGAGGCGTCCGCGCAAGCGCGTGATCTGCTTCCAGTCGGCGTCGATGTACATGTCGCCGAGGAACAGAATTGCGTCGCCGGGCGGATGCTCGCGCGGCTTCACCGTAACGCGAACGATCGGAATCCTTCGCCCGTTGGAGAAGAGCGTGACCGATGTGTCGCCACCGCCAAAGACGTAGTAGGTGTCGCGATTGATGGCGAGCGGGTGAATGGCGAGACTCTGGCCCAACACCGTCGCCTCCCTGTTGGGGTCGTCCGCCGACGTGGCTCCGAGCTGGAGGTGATTTCCATAGAGCGTCGGAATCGTCCAGCCGCCGAAAAAGCTCATCAGCGAAAAGGTCGGGCCGACGGCCTGGTGCCGATAACCGATCACCCGCTGATCGTAGCGATCGGGAGCGCGCCAGCGCACGTCGCTGGCGACTTGCTCCACCTGAGCGGTGCGCTCGCGGCCGCCGGAATCGAGGACCACCAGCGACATCTCGCTTTCGATTCGCGCGCGGTACGACCGCAGCTGCTGGGGAATCTGGGCGTTCACCCGCGAAGCCTCGGCGATCAGCGCGGCAAGCGCGGTGGCCGAATCGGGCCGCGACGGCGACGATGGCGCGGCGACCTGAGCCAGCAAAGATTTGCCCGCCACGGTTACAAGCAGTGCGACGGCGAATTGGTGTGGCATATGCTTTAAGTGGCCGCGGACACGAACAGCAGGTTTCACAATGAGCACGATAAACGCGATACGATCGAGCGCGATTTCGCTGGCGCTCGCGTCATGCATACACAACTCTCCGCTACCGGAAGACCGCTTCAGCTCGTTCGCTGGCGACGTCACCGTCAGCGGGAGAGTTACCAACAGCGAAGGCAGCCCCGTCGAGGGCGCGACGATCACCATCCGCAACAGCAAACAGAAAGCGGTCAGCGACGCGGACGGAAGGTACACCGTCGTCGACGTTCCGGCCGGGCCCGCCGGAGTGGTGGTGAGCAGAGAAGGCTACGCAACGGCGCATACAGCTGGGAAGTTCTCGACCAAGCGGAGCGACTCCGACCGGAACCGGGTGGATGTGGAGCTCCTGACCCCCGATCAGGTCGTGCTTCTCAGCACGCGGCAGGCGCGAGACTCAGCTGCTCTGGAGAAGAACGGTTTTCTGGAGCGCGAGGCGTCCATCCGCTACGGATACTTCGTCACACCGGACGACATCGACCAGATCCAGCCGAGGACGATCTCAGACATCTTCAAGCACGTCCCGTTCTCTGTAATCGAGACGAGCGGTCCGTCGAGTGGAATGCTCGAGTCGGCGCGGACCTGCTATACGACGTATGTAAACGGAGTGATGCGGCATGTCGCCGCACCCAGCGATCTGGACACTTACCTGAGAGCGAGCGACGTCATGGCAGCGGAGGTATACCCGCCCGGACAGCCGCCCCGTGCGGCGTTTGCGCGCGCGGCCTCCCGCCCGGGGTGTACCACGGTCGCCGTCTGGACGCGATCGTAGTGCACGGTACCGGCTGAATCAGATCACCGATTCAGCCAGTACGACATCTTGACGAGGAACGTGTTGGCGGGATGCAGCGTGAAGAGATTACGCACGTCGCCGCGGAAATCGTTTTGCCCTTCAGAGGGCAGAAATCCCTGACGTCCCTCGTTCCACACGACGAACAGCGTCGAGCCGGGTTTGTATTCCCAGCGAAGCACCACGTTCGACTGCAGCTGCTTGAAGTTGAAGCCACCCGGAGCGGAGGTAACGGCCGGGTCGTTGAACGCAGCGTAGCGGTCGTCGAAGTTGTCGGCGCGCGGGGTCCCCGAGAGCTGCAGCACGTTGCTGTAGGTGCCTTTGGATACGAACGGCTGGAGATACGTCTGCAGTGAGAGATCGGGGCTGAAGGTGTAGTTCAGCCGCGTGGTGAGAGAAGTCGTAAACTGGTCGAGGTGCGCGAAGGTGTACTGCGTGCCGCCGTTGAGATTGTATTTGCCGTAGAACTGTTTGTCGGCGATGTTGTGGGTAAAGTTGAGCGCGAACACCGAGCTGAACCTGCCGAGAACCTTGTAGTCGATCTCGGGCCCGAGGTTGACCGACGAGCTCCTTCCGCCGTCGCCGCGGAAAAGATTGAGGTTGAAGTAAGGCACCACCGCCTTGCGATCGTCTCCCTGAATGAAGAGCCACGGCGCGAGATAGCTCTCCTGGCGCACCGCCGGGCCGCCGCGCGCAGCGCGGTCGTCGTAGGTCTTTCCGAGCTGGCCGATAGTTCCGCCCATGTGCCAACCCCAGTTGTTCTTGAAGGTGATGTGGGTGTTGGTGTTGTAGGCAGCCTCGAGCGGCAGGCCGTCGGTGGTCCAGTACTGCCACCAGTTGTTGTTCCACTGGAACCGGTTGTAGAAGAGGTGCGGACGCCTGTCGAAGAATCCGGCCCAGTTGTTCCACGACACCTGGTCGGCGCGACGAAGGAACCCCATGTCGTTGATCTCGAAGCCCGCCGAGCGCCTCTGATACGACGTCTCGAACAGCAGATTCTGACCGCCGATCTTGCCCAGTCGGAACTCCTCGGCGTTGCCGCCGAGAACGGTTCGGTTTGGATCGAGGGGCAGATCGGTGTCCGGCCGTTGATAGTTATGGACGCTGTTCTGCTGGAGGCTGAAGATCGTCGCCGGGCTTCCCTGCACCCGACTCTGGTCGAACGAGCCGCCAATCTCGTAGTTATTGCTGAGGAACCGGTGGCGGAAGTCGAGAGCGGCCGCGTATGCGCTCGATGCGAGGTACGGCGACGACCATTGATCCAGCCGCCGGTTCACGCCGGTGAAGATCGCGCCGATGGTGCTGTTGCCCTTCCTGAAATCCTGGGTGGCCCGGATTACGGCGAAGTTCGTCGCCGGATCGAAGGTCGTGTCTCCGGGACTCGCCTCGCGCTGGGTCGCGGCGTCGAGAATTCCGACGGTGGTGCCGCTCGGGAATCTGCCAATGAGCTTCGCCGCACCGAGGATGGTGGTAGGCTCGAGCGGAACGGTGTCGCCGTAAATGCCGGCCAGCTCGGGAGTGCGGCCAATGCGCCGGCTGTAATAGAGATTCTCGCCGTTGCAGTTAACGGCGCTGCAATTGACGTTGAAGTTGAACAGTCCGCGGCCGGCGACGAAGAATGGTCGTCGCTCGTCGAAGAAGGATTCGTAGGCACTGAGATTCAGCACCGCCGGATCGGACTCGACCTGGCCGAAGTCCGGATTGATCGTTCCGTCAATCGTGATGTTGGATGCCGCGCGATACTTGAAGTCCCCGCCCAGCGTGACGTTCGAACGATCGGTGTAGCGGTTGTTGGTGATCTGCGACGCGTTCTTCGAGACGACATAGGGCATTGCCTCGATCCGCGCCGGGGCGTCGAGGCCATCGAGACCGGAGAGGCTCCCAAGCTGAGATAGCATATCGGGTTTCGACTGACTGAATCTCGGCCAGCTCACCCGCTCGTTGTAGCGGTAGATGTCCCGATCGATCGTGAAGCCGAACGTGTGCATGCGATCGGCACTGTAGCGCATCTGCGAGAGGGGAATGCGGAACTCGGCCGTCCATCCAAGGGAATCGATGCGGGTCGCCACGTCCCACACTGCATCCCACGCGGCGTCCTCGCGTCCGCCGTCGTAGACGGCCTGGTCGAGCTTCACACCGGCGGCATTCACTCCGAACTCATAACCCGTGCGGCGGTCGTGATAGGAATCGACGAACAACCAGATCATGTCGGACGGCGTGAACGTATCACGTCGCTCAAGAATTTTGATGATGCTGTCGGGATGCGGATCGAACGCGCGGACGAACACGTAGAGATTCGCCGCGTCGTAGGCGATTTTCGCTTCGGTGCGGAAGCGCGGGTCCCTGCCCTCCGTCGGCTGCCATTGCGTGAACGCCGTGATCGGCGGCGCGAGGCGCCAGACTTCATCGTCATCGCGTCCGTCGATCGTTGGTGGCGTCGTCGTGCGAACGGCTACAGCGTCGGTGTCCGTCGGCGCCCGCACCGCGGCGGGAACGACCGTCGGACGCTTCGTTGGCGCGGATGCGACGCGCTGACC
>DASXGU010000176.1:0-31307 GCA_036488915.1 Gemmatimonadaceae bacterium
CCGAGATCGCCACAATCTGCGCCGGCGAGGGGATATGGCTGCACGTCGACGCATCGTACGGTGGAAGCGCCGCCATTCTTCCCGAGATGCGGCATGTGCTGGACGGCTGCGAGAAGGCGGAGTCGCTTGTCGTGAATCCGCACAAGTGGCTTTTCACGCCGATGGATTGCTCGGCGCTTTACACGAGGCGGCCCGATCTGTTGAAGCGCGCATTCCAGCACATTCCCGACTATCTGGTGGTTGGCGAGAGCGATGACGTCCCCAATCTCATGGACTACGGCATTTCCCTGGGTCGTCGCTTTCGCGCGCTCAAGCTTTGGTTCGTGATCAGACAGTTCGGAGTGATTGGCTTGCAATCGCTCATTCGCGAGCACATCCGCCTGGCGCAGATCGCCGCGGCGGCGATCGACGCCGATCCGGAGCTGGAACGAATGGCCGACGTGAATTTTTCGACGGTCGTTTTCCGCCACCGGGCCGCCGGACTGAGCGAGCCCGAGCTCGATGCGCATAACATGCGCGTGCTCGAGGGCGTCCTTCAAAGCAGGGAGGCTTACCTGTCACATACGCGGGTGCGCGGGCGGTACGCCCTGCGCATAGCCATCGGCAACATTCGCACGACCCAGGACCACGTCCTGCAGGCGCTGGAGCTGGTGAAGGACGCCGGTCGAACAGCCCGTTAAGCGCGGCGACGCGTGGCCAGGTCTTCGGGCAGGAACGAAGAATGCTGCGCGGTATATTATCCCTTTGCGTTTGTCAGCTTCTGGCCAGTCCCATTCCCCCGATCCCAGCCCACCCACTCGCAAGTCAGGGAGAACGTTGATGAGAGCTATTGTGAACAGAATCGCGGTCGCCGTGTCGCTCGGCGTGGCAATCGCGGCCCCCCTTTCTGCGCAGACAGCGCAGCAGTGTGATCCGACCGCCAACACCCAGGGTGACGTCGCCAAGGCGCAGTTCTCGATGACCCGGGCGCTGGCGTCGCTCGACAAGGGCAATTCGACCCGTGACGTGCAGGATGTGCTCAGGCTCGTCGACAACGGCAACGATCACCCCACGGCCCGCGCCTATTTGCGCGGCGAAGCATACATCGTGTACCTGATGCAGCCCAATGCGCAGGCAGTGGTGCCCAGAAGCGCGCTCGGCCTCACCACGAACCCAACCGCCACCATAGATCTTTACGCGGGCGCTGACTCGGCGTTTACGATCGTAGAGAAAGCGGCCCCTGAATGCGCCGCCATCATTTCGCAGTGGCGGCAGCAAAAGCCGTGGCTGAATGCCCTCAACGGCGCCATCAACGCGCTGAACAGCGGACAGCTCGACTCGGCGGAAACGCTGGCCAAGCGCTCGCTTCTTCTCGACCGCCGCGCACCTTACGCGTACTCGGTGCTCGGCTCCATCGCGCGCCAGCGCAAGGATCTGGCTACTGCCAACGACTACTGGAAGCAGACGATCGCCGCGGCGGGCACGGACACTACCTACGCCGACGTCCGGACCAAGACGATGTACGAGATGGCTTCGTCGGCCACGGATCGGGCGGAATCCGCTACCGGCGCCGCCAAGCGCGCGGCAGCGAAGGATGCCGAGCAGGCATGGCAGAACTACATCGCCGCCGCCGACAACGATCTGCTTCTCTCCGACGCGCTCGACAACGCCGCCCGCGCCTACAACGCAGCCGGCGACAGCGCCACAGTGCCGACTTTGTATGCGCCGATGCTGGCCAATCCGTCCAAGTACGGCGAGCTCACTCTCGTCCACGCGGGCGTCGTGGCAACCAGGAACGGACGACAGGCCGATGCAGTGAAGCTGTTCGAGGCGGCGCTGGCGGCGAATCCGTATTCGAGAGACGCGGTCAACAACCTGGCGGCGACTTACATCCAGAGCAACCAGTTCACGAAGGCGTTCCCGCTGATCGACAAGCTGGTGGCAATGGATCCGAGCAATCCCGACAATCCGCTTCTCTATGCATTCGCGTACCAGGGACTGTACAAGGGAACCAAGGACAAGAAGCTGCAGAAGATCTATACCGACTCGCTCGTCTACTTCAACAACCAGTCCGAGAACGCGACGGTGAAGCTGATGGTCAAGGAGTTCACTCGCCGCAACAACGGTACGATCCTTTCGGGCACGATCGAGAACCGCGGGGCCACGCCCAAGACCTACAATCTCAGCATCGATCTGCTCGACAAGAACGGAAACGTCGTCGGAACGGAGACGACCACCGTCGGCCCGGTAGCGCCGAAGTCGGTTGGAACGTTCAAGATCACTTCCACCGCCGGCGGAGTTTACGGCTATAGATACAAGCCACTCACCTGATCGGCGCTGAAGAGAGCCCACAGCCGCCGCACCTGCGAGCGCTGTGGGCTTTTTCTTTTCAGGAGCTGCGCGGCAGCATCAGCGGATCCGTCTCGACGACCGCGCCGAGGATCCAGAACCGTTGTCCATCGAACCAGAAGATCGCGACCTGCTCGAGCTCACGGGCCAGCTCGATGGCGCCGCGCTGCGGGATCACCACCGCCACGCTGCACTCGCAATGTTCGCCGTCGGGAGAGCATGCGTCCACGTGCGCAAACCGGTAGCCGGCGGCTTCGAGGCGCTCGTCAAGCTCGCGCCGCCGCCGGTCGTTCTCCGCGGCTGGTAGATTCTCACCCCGTGGATCGAATGCAGTCAGAACCGCGAAGGGCTCGCCGAATCCCGCAGCCGCCAGATCCTTCAGAGAGTCTTGCGGAGGTATTTCGCGCAGGTCGATCCTCACGGCTGGCGTCGTGGAAAAACTGAGAATGGTCTCGGGATAGCGGGGCCAATCGGGGTCGTGTTGATCGGGTGAGGATCTCATGACCATCGTGATTACAAGGTTTGCACCATCATGTGTGGACCAAAAGCTGGTACGCTCTTTGACCTCCATTTGCGCGTGAACTCGACTCAAATCTGGCCGGACCTCCTTTACGTAGTGCGCCACGGCGAGTCGGCTGGCAACGTCGCGCGCGAAGCCGCTCTCGAAGCCGGCGAAGCGATGATCGACATCGACATCCGCGACGTGGATGTCCCGTTATCCGAGCTCGGCAAGCGTCAGGCGATTGCGCTCGGCCGCTGGTTCGGTGCGCTGCCGGCAGAGCGCAGGCCGAACGTGGTGCTGACTTCCCCGTATCTGCGCGCGCGCCACACCGCCGGTCTCATCATCAAGACCGCCGGAATGAGCGAGGACTCGTATTCGTTCATCGTCGATGAGCGGTTGCGGGAGAAGGAGTTCGGCATTCTGGACCGGCTGACGCCGGTCGGCATCCGCGAGAATTTCCCCGACCAGGCCGAGTTCAGGCGACTCCTGGGCAAGTTCTATCACCGTCCACCGGGCGGCGAGAGCTGGTGCGATGTGATCCTCCGCCTCCGCAGCGCCACCGAGATGATGTCGCGCGAGTACTGCGGCCAGCGGGTGCTGATCGTTTGTCACACCGTGGTGGTTCTCTGCATGCGCTACATCCTGGAGCATCTCACCGAAGACGAATTGCTGGCGATCGACAAGCAGACCGAGGTCGCCAACTGCTCGGTCACCATGTACGATCACGATGTGGAACTCGGCCCACGCGGCAATCTCCGGCTCGAGCTGTTCAACTTCGTGGCGCCGCTCGAGGAAGCAGGCGCCGCGGTGACGGCGGAGCCGGACGCGAAAGTTGGCGCGCGCTAGCAGGCGCCCGACAGCCGTCACCGCCGGGCTCCTGCGGCGCTGGCCCCTGCCGCAACCGGGCGATTCGGCCGACAAGGAGGACCGCGGCGTAGCGTTGGTGGTCGGCGGCGCTGCGCAGATTCCCGGCGCGCTGATCCTTTCCGGAATCGCGGCGCTGCGGGTCGGCGCCGGGAAGCTTCAGCTCGCCGCACCACAGAGCGCGGCGACGGCGCTGGCGGTAGCGGTGCCGGAGGCGCGGGTATTCCCGCTGCGTGAGTCCGGCGATGGATTTCTCGATCGTCGCTCGGCTGGCCAGGCTGGCGAGTGCGCGCGCGGCGCGAATTCAATCGTCGTCGGTCCGGGGATGCTCGACGCCGATTCCACCCGCGCGTTCATGGACGAGCTGCTCCGCAAAGTCGATGACAAGCAGGTGGTCATCGACGCGTTCGCTCTCAGCGCGCTGGAAAATGGGCGGTATCGATTCACCGAGGAAAGCCGAGTGGTGTTGACACCCAACCACTCGGAGATGGCGATGATCACTGGTGAAAAGGTCGACACCATCGCCTCGGATCCGCTCGGCGTTGCCACCCGGGTGTCACGCGATCTCAACGTCGTGGTGGCGCTAAAGGGCGCCGAGACGTTCATCGCCACACCGTACGGCGAAGTCTTTCGCTACGCGGAAGGCGATGTCGGCCTGGCAACGTCCGGATCCGGCGATGTGCTGGCGGGCGCTTTGGGGGGCTTGCTCGCGCGCGGCGCCACTCTCGATCAGGCCGCGGTCTGGGCGACATTCCTGCACGGCGCTGCAGGCAACCGTCTCGAGCGCAGAATGGGGCCTCTTGGCTTTCTGGCTCGCGAGCTTTCAGCCGAGTTGCCCGCTCTCATGAAGGGCCTCGCCGGCAAGCGCTCGCGCTAGATCCGGATCGCCTTCAGGGGTCCGGTCGGCGTCGACGGCGTGTCCCGGCGGCGGATCGGCTCCCCCACCGGCGCTTTCATGGGCAGGGTCAGCACGAATGTGGTTCCCACGCCGGTCTCGCTCACCACGGTCACGTCGCCGCCGAGCAGTCGCGCCAGCTTCCGCGTAACGCTCAACCCGAGCCCGGTGCCGCCGGTCTTCCGCGTGGCGACCTGCTCCGCCTGCCAGAAGGGCTCGAAGATGTTCTCGATGTTCTCCTTCGGGATTCCCACGCCGGTGTCGGCAATCCGCACTTCGAGCACATTGCCGTTGACCGCGCAGTTGACGCGCACCTCACCCTGATCGGTGAACTTGATGCCGTTGGAGAGGAGATTGACCAGCATCTGACGCAGCTTGGTGCCATCCGTCTGAATGGCCTGATCTTCCTCGAGGAGATGAATGTAGAAGTGAATGCTTTTGGCGGCGGCCATCGGCTCGACCAGCGCCGCGGCATCCCCGAGCGTGTGATTGATCGACATCGATTCCCAGCGCACGCGCTCGCGACCGATGTCGACCCGGGCGAAGGTCAGAATCTCGTCGATCAGCCCGAGCAGATGTCGCGCGCTGGCGTTGATTCTTCCCAGCTGCTGTCGCTGCAGCTCGGTGACCGGGCCGGTGATGCCGTCGGAGAGGAGCTCCTCGTAGCCCATGATCGCCGTCAGCGGCGTTCGCAGCTCGTGCGACATCACCGCCAGGAAATCGGTCTTGCTGTTGTTCGCCCGCTCGGCCTCGGCGCGGGCCGCTTCCGCTTCGGTGCGTGCGCGCTCCGCGTTGGCGCGCGCCTGTTGCTCCATCGCCAGAAGATCGACTCGCTCCTTGTCGGTGTTGCGCAGGACCCGCGCTGACCAGAGCACCAGCCCCACGAAAATCAGAATGCAGGCGACGGCGAACAGAGAGACTCCGAACTCGGACTCGTAGAGTCCCGCGCTCGCGCCGATGATGCGGATCATCCCCAGCAGAATCGGCGCGAGCAGCGCGGCCGGCAGCAATCGGCGCGTCAGAACCCCGGCCGGCCCTTCGTCGAGCAGCAGCACCGCGACGCCGCGATCCCGCACCGCCACCAGGATTCCGGCGCCGAGCATCAGCAGCCCGATCGAGGTGGGCAGCGACATCTCCGACGACTGCGACAGGCTGTACAGGCCTTTGACCCCGAAGAGATATCCCAGTACGGCGACCATGGCGATGAACAGCCCCGGCGTGGCGAACATCTGCGAGCGCAGATCGTGCTTGCGCTGGTCGTGGGGGATCGAAAGAAGCGCGAGGCCGAGCAGCAGGAATGCGCCGGCGCTGTTGATGCTGATGCGCCCCGCCGGAGACACGCCAAGCGCTCGCAGTCTGTCTCCGAACAGAAGGGTGTCGAAACCAGACCCGCTTCCGCGCAGATGCTCGTAGAGCGTGAGGCCGGCGATCGTGGCGACCAGCGCGGCAAGAGTCTGCTGCAGCGCCTCGGTGGTCGGGGTGCGCCGCGGATATGCCGTCAGGGCGAGCGATACGCCCGCCAGCACGAAGCAGAGGCCCGCCAGCGGAATCACCGGGACGCCGCTCTCACTCACCGTCGTGGCAAAAGGCAGGTTCAGAGCCCAGCCGATGAGAGACGCGGCGCCGACTACCGCAACGGCGCTGCCTGCTATTATGGGCACTCGCTCGAAGAAGCCGATCAGCGGACTGTGACGAGTCGCCGGGCTGAGTGCAGTGATGCTTGGATTGGCCATGTTACGCGTCGAACGAAAACCTACCCGGGATCGCGGACGAGTGCAATTCTACCAGGGAATCGCCTTGCGATCCCGAAAGAACAACCCGGTCGGCCCGCTATCCGGAAGCGTCGCCAGCCAGGTGATGGTGTCCGCGCCCTGTTGAGCGGTTCGTGGCGCGCGCGGTCCGCCCATCGATGTCTTTACCCATCCCGGATCGAGGGAGTTCACCAGAATCCCCATCCCCTCGGTTTCCGCGGCCACAACCCGGGTCACGACGTTGATTCCCGCCTTCGATAGGCGGTAGCCGATGTAGCCGGCGCCCATTTCGCTCAGCGCGCCCATGCTGCTGGAAAGGTTGACGATGCGCCCGTATCGCCGGCTTTTCATTATTGGAATCGCCAGACGCGACAGCAACAGCGGGCCGTAGACGTTGGTCTGCATCGTGTCACGGATGATCTCGAGCTCCTCGAGGGGATCGTCATCCGCATCCTCGAGCATGACGCCCGCGTTGTTGACGAGGACGTCGAGACGCCCGACCTCATTCCGCAGCCAGCTCATACACTCACGAATGCTCGATGCGCTGGCCACGTCGAGAGCTCGCGACTCGACATGAATGCCGTCGGACTTCAGCTCGCCCGCTGCGGCACCGCCCCTGGCCGCGTCGCGCGCGCCGAGGATGACCCGAATGTCCAGCCGCGCAAGCTGGCGACAGGCCTCCAGCCCGATTCCCCGGTTTCCACCGGTGACCAGCGCCACTCTTCTTTCTGCCATGGAGTGCGTCCCGAAAAAGAGAGTAGTGTAACAGTATCTGGAATGGCGGCAAAACTCCCCAGTCGGCTGGCAACTTCCGGGGGCCGCAGTATCATTGCTGGGTTGGGACACCCCTCCATGACCGCATCCCGCCCCACAACGCCCGCATCCAGCGCTGCTTCACCATCGAAGCGGCAGATCGCCGACCTCCTCACCGAGGCCCGCGACAGGACGCTGCTGCTGATATCGGGATTGTCCGATCCTGAGCTCCATCAGCAACACGACCCGCTCATGAGCCCGATCATCTGGGATGTCGGCCACATCGCTCACTTCGAGGAGCTCTGGCTCACCCAGAACCTCGACGGCCCGATCGAGTTCTCGGAAATGCCCGGCCTCTACAACCCGTTCGAGCACCCGCGCGCCACCAGAGCGTCACTGGCGTTACCGGGGTTGAAGCAAATGATGGAGAAGCTCGGCGAGATTAGAGCGCGGGTGCTCGACCGACTCGAGCGCGTGGAGTTCGACGGCAGCAATCCGCTGCTGCGGGACGCTTACGTGTACCACATGGTCCTGCAGCACGAGTATCAGCACAACGAGACGATTCTGCAGACCCTGCAGCTGAAGAAAGGCGAGCCGTACCATCCGCCGCGCCGAAGGGAGCGCCCACGCTCGACTGAGATCGGAGACGGAATGGCCGCCTTCGACGGCGCGCGCGTTTCCATCGGAACCGACGACACCAGCTCCGCTTACGACAACGAGAGACCCCGGCACCCGGTCGACATTCCAGCGTTCTTCATCGATCGGCATCCAGTCACCAACAAACAGTATCTGGAATTCATGTCCGACGGCGGATACGAGCGGAGCGAGTTCTGGTCTGCCGCGGGGAATCACTGGCGCACTGAGTCCGGCGCAAAATCTCCCAAGTACTGGTGGACTCGCGATGGCACCTGGATCTCGCGCAGCATGGATTGCACCGAGCTCGCCGCCTCGACGCTCCCCGTTTCTCACGTCTGCTATTACGAAGCGGAGGCCTACGCCAGGTGGGTGGGCAAGCGCCTGCCGACCGAGCTCGAGTGGGAGGCGGCAGCATCTTGGAATCCCGCGCTCGGCCGCGCTCAGCGATTCCCGTGGGGCGATGCGCCCGCTGACGCGCTGCTCGCCAACATCGATCAGCTCTCATTCGGGACCGCGCCGGTTGGCGGCTACGAGCGCAACATCTCGCCGATCGGCTGCTACGGCATGATCGGAGACGTCTGGGAGTGGACGTCGAGCGACTTCACTGGTTACCCGGGCTTCGAGAGTTTCCCGTACCGCGAGTACTCCGAGGAATTCTTCGGGCCCAACTACAAGGTGCTGAGGGGCGGGTCGTGGGCGACCAGGCCGGGCGCGATCCGCAACACTTTCCGCAACTGGGACTATCCGATCCGCCGCCAGATCTTCAGCGGATTCCGCTGCGCCCGGGACGCATGAAGAACGGCGAACGCTCGGGTGACATAATCGGCGGCACTCCACCCTACACCGTGCGCCGTTCGCGCCAGCAGATGGTGCGCGACGTCCGGCACGGTCTTACCGGAAAACCGAAGCAGCTCTCGCCCAAATATTTCTACGATGAGCGCGGTTCAGAGCTGTTCGAGGAGATCACCCAGCTCCCGGAGTATTATCTGACGCGCGCCGAGCGCTTGCTGCTCGAGCAGCGCATCGCCGAGATAGTATCGGATGTCGGTCCGTGCTCGCTCGTCGAGCTCGGCGCCGGCAGCGCCACCAAGACGCGCATCATCCTTGACGAGATGCGGGTGAACGGATGCGCGGAGTGCTACGTCCCCGTCGATGTAAGCAAGGATTTCCTGGAGGCGACGGCGCTGCAGCTGCGCGCGGATTACAGGGACATCGAGATCAAGCCGGTGGTGTCGGACATCACCGAGCCCTTTGCATTGCCGCCACTCACCAGTCCGACACTCATCGCTTTCCTTGGCAGCACCATCGGCAATTTTCCGCGAGAGCAGGCGGTCCGACTTCTCGCCCACATCGCCGGCGAGATGGCGCCGGCCGACAGGTTTCTGCTCGGAGCGGATCTGATCAAGGATCAGGCTGTCATCAACCGCGCTTACAATGATTCCAGAGGCGTGACCGCCGCATTCAATCTCAATGTGCTGGAGCGCTTGAATCGCGAGCTGGGTGCCAGCTTTCCGCTCGATCAATACGAGCACCGCGCATTCTATAGTAGTGAGAACCATCGGGTGGAGATGCACCTGATCGCCAAAGAGGCGCACAGGGTGGTGATCCCCGAAATCGGCGAGATCTCATTTGAAAAAGGTGAGAGCATAAGGACCGAGCTGAGCTACAAGTACGACCGCGCGATGCTCGAGGACATCCTCACTGCTTCTGGCCTGACGCTCGAGAAATGGCTTCCGGCCGACGATGGCTCGTTCGCGCTCGCGCTCGCGCGCGCCGGAGGCTGATCCCGCTCCGTGGGCCTTACCGAAGCAATGTTGCTGGAGGACGTACGGCAGCGGCTGTTCGCCGCGTCCCCATCGGATGCTCCCCGCGCGATCGGCCTCGAGCTGGAGCTGATTCCGCTGGTGGCGGTGACCCACAAGCCCGCTTTGGCGGCGAGAGGAGCCGCGCACTCGACGTCGGACGTGTTGTCTCGCATTGCTGTGAGCGAGGGATGGACCGAGCAGCCAGCCGGCGACGATCCCTCGGCGTGGACGCTCCCCGACGGCGCCAGGATATCGTTCGAGCCGGGGGGTCAGATCGAGATCAGCACCGCGCCGCAGCCGACATCGTCGGGCGTGATCACGGCAACGCAAACGCTGGTCAGCCAGCTGCGCAGCGCTATGGCCGCCGACGGCATCGAGCTGCTCGCGCGTGGCGTCGATCCCTACAACGACATCACCGCGGTGCCGCTCCAGCTGCATCGCGAGCGGTACTCGCGAATGACCCGCTACTTCGAGGCGATCGGACCATCCGGCGTGCGGATGATGCGACAGACCGCGGCACTCCAGATGAACCTCGAGCACGGCGACGATCCGCTTTTCAGATGGCGGCTGCTCAATGCGCTGGCGCCAATCGTGGTCGCCTTGTTCGCCAGCTCGCGCGAATACGCCGGAAAAGCGACGGGGTGGGCCAGCTATCGCGCACAGCTGTGGAGGACTCTAGATCCCACGCGCACCGGCCTGCCATACGATGAGGCCGACCCGGCCGCGCATTATCTGGATTTCGCACTCGACGCCGGCGCGATGCGCGCCCCGGAAGGCTCGCCGCGCACCTTCCGGCAATGGCTTACGGACGACGCTATCGGCCAGGAAGAATGGACATTCCACCTTTCAACCCTCTTCCCCGAGGTACGCCCGAAAGAATTCTTCGAGCTCAGATCGGCCGACTCCGTCGAGCCCGATTTTCTGGCTGCGCCGGTGGTGTTCGTCACATCGCTGGTTTACGACGACAAGAGCGCGCGCGATGCCGACGAGCTCCTCGGCCCCCCCCGCACGGGACTGCTCGAGCGCGCCGGCCGCGACGGCCTCGACGACAGCGGGATCCGATCGCTGGCGTCCGATCTCACCGAGCTGGCGCTGCGGGGAGCGAAGAGACTGGGCGACGAATACATCTCGGAAGAGCACCGCGAGGACGCGGCCCGCTACTTTGCGCACGCGCTCGCCGCAAATGACATTTGAAGAATGCCCGAGCTTCCCGACATAACGGTTTACATAGAGGCGCTGGAGTCGCGCGTCGTCGGTCACACGCTCGAGCGCATCCGCATCCCGAAGCCGTTCCTGCTGCGCTCGGTCGACCCGCCGCTGAGCGCAGCGAGCGGTAAGCGCGTTACCGGGATCCGCCGGTTTGGAAAGCGGATCGGCATAGAGCTGGAAGAGGAGCTCTTTCTGGTCATCCATCTAATGATCGCCGGCAGGCTGCGGTGGGTGCCCAGCGGCGGGAAGGTCCCGGGCAAGATCGGACTGGCGGCGTTCGACTTCGACAACGGCACGTTGATCCTCACTGAGGCCGGGAGCAAGCGAAGGGCCTCACTCTGGCTCGTTCGCGGCGAAGCATCGCTGGCGCAATTCGAGCGCGGCGGTCTGGAGGTCCTGGAAGCGACCGTCGAGGAATTCACCGAGCGACTGGCGCGCGAGAACCACACTCTCAAGCGATCTCTCACCGATCCCCGGCTGTTCAGCGGAATCGGTAATGCGTACTCGGACGAGATCCTTCACCGCGCCAGGGTCTCGCCCGTCAAGCACACCAGCCGGCTCAGCGACGACGAGATCGTCCGCCTGTTCGAGGCGACGAGAAGCGTCATGGTCGAATGGACGGATCGCCTGCGCCAGGAGGCAAAAGGCGACTTCCCAACGGGCGTCACCGCTTTTCGCGAGGAGATGGCGGTGCACGGAAAGTTCGGAAAGCCGTGCCCCGTGTGCGGCACACCGGTCCAGCGGATACGGTACGCGGACAACGAGACCAACTACTGTCCTCGATGCCAGACGGATGGAAAGTTGCTGGCCGATCGCGCGCTGTCGCGCTTGCTGCGTGAGGATTGGCCGCGATCGATCGACGAGATGACCTGGACTTAAATCGTTCCGGCGTTGATCCACTTCACCACGCGCGGCGGCTCGTAGCTCGCAAACCGGTCGAGTAGCTTTCGCGGGTCGCTCTCGACGATCACCATGTCGCGATGGACCTGTCGGACGAACTTTTCCTCCACCGCTCGATCCAGGAACGTCAACAGCGGGTCGAAGTAGCCGCCAATGTTCAGCAGCCCGCACGGCTTGGCGTGCATCCCGAGCTGGCCCCAGGTCCAGATCTCGAAGAATTCCTCCAGCGTGCCGATTCCACCGGGGAGCGCCACGAATCCATCGGCGAGCTCGGCCATCAGCGCCTTGCGCTCGTGCATGGAGCCTACGATGCGCAGATCGTCCAGCGCCTTGTTGGCGACCTCCCGCTCGACCAGCATTTTCGGGATGACGCCTATGATGTCTCCGAGCTCGTCGAGCATAGTGTCGGCCAGCGTGGCCATCAGGCCGACACTCGATCCGCCATACACCACTCCGATCCCCCGCTCGCAAAGAAGCTTCGCGAGGTTTCGAACGCCCTCGACATACTCGGGACGCGCGCCGGGATTCGACCCGCAGAAAATTGCCAGCCGGCGAATCTCGCTCATGGTCGCGGCTGCGCGGCGCTGATCACGCTCAGGCCAAGACCGGTGAGAGACTGTCCTCCGTCGCAAACGACCACAGTGCCGGTAATGAACTTCGACGCGTCGCTCACCAGAAAGAGCGCCAGATCGGCGATTTCGTCCTTGGTGGCGAATCGCTGGAGCGGAATTCCACGGCTCACTTTCTCGCGGCTTTCCGGCGTCGGCGCCAGGCGACGCATTCCTTCCGTGTCATCGACTGCGCCGGGGGCAATCGAGTTGATGCGCACTCCCTCCCTGCCCCACTCCAGCGCCAGACATCGGGTCAGCATGTCCACTCCGGCCTTTGCCGCGCAGACGTGCGCCTGCATCGCCATCGGCGCGAAGGCCTGGGTCGCCGAGATGTTGATTATCGATGCGCCGGGGCGGCGCAGATGCTCGAACACAGCGCGGCACGTATTGAACGTGCCGAGGAGATCGATGTCGATCACTGCCTTGAAGCCGTTTGCGGACATACCGAGTGCCGGCGCCGGAAAATTTCCGGCGGCGCCGCAAACGACGAAATCGATCGGCCCCTGCGCTTCCCGCGCCGACTTTACCGCCGCAGCAAGCCCGTCGTAGTCGCGCACGTCCACGGGATAGCCGGTCGCGGTACCTCCGAGCTTTCGAATCTCGTTCGCCGCCGCGTCCAGTTTTTCTTTTGTTCTGCCGATCAGAGCAACTGCAGCGCCTTGCTCGGCGAAGCGACGCGCAATGGCGAGATTGATTCCGCTACCGCCACCGGTAACGAGCGCGTGCTTTCCGGCAAGCAGTCGTTGGGCAAAGACACCAGTCATCTCATCTCCGGCAGAATGAGCCGCGCACCGTCGATGCGTGGCGAGCCGCAAACCTATTCACGATGACTGGATGCTGAAAGTAGAAAAGAAAAAACCCCGTACCTTTTTAGGGGTACGGGGCGGCTACTGGTGGCCCACCCGTCCTACAAGCTCGACCAGTAGCTTTTTCTGCAGCCGGAGCTCAATCCGGTCTCTGCATTCTTAGACTCACCGTACGCAAAAAGGGTTTAAAAGATTCTTCGGTTTTTTCACCGAAGTTTCGATCCCAGGGGTTTCCGGGCTTTCTTTGGGGTTGAGGTCTTCCAGGAGGCCTTGAGTTGCCGGGCTTCCCTGCGCGCCGAGAGTCACTCGCGCCGACGTTTCCGGGTCGTGGCCAGGGTCAAATCGCCCCCGGACGTGAACAACTGGCGCACGGCGGCCTCGGAAAGAGCGGCTACAGTGTCCTCCCGGAGGGAAAGGCGGGTCGAGCCGCCGTCGGGCTGTTCAGACACCAAGCCCGCCGCCCGCAACGCCTGAACATGGTGGGTTATGGTGGGCTTGGAGACATTGAGACTCCGCGCCAGCTCCGCCGAAGTCGTGGGAGCCCGCGCCAGAATCGAGGCGATGGCATATCGGGTGGTGTCTCCGAGGGCGCGAAAAACGGATTCGGCGTTCACCGTCTCGGCCGACCGTCTCGAAACGGGTCCGGCCGGCCGAGCATCCTCGACAAGTGAGTTCGCCAGCCCCGACTGCCGCACGATTGGGATGTAGAGCGTTGCCCTGCCCCGTGTCGTCGAGTACTTCGCCCACCATCTGCGCTCATTAAAGGCTGAGGGAAGCAGGTAGCAATGCTCGATTTCATCATACCGGAGCGGCGCGCCCGCCTTCGGGCGAGCCTCCCTCGCCCTGTCGTCGAATGCCAGCGGAAGATTGAGCTCGCGGCCAAGGTCCGGGAGCCTCGCCGTTTCTTGAAGGTCGTTCACTCGGCCCGCATCGGCGCGCAGCCGCGGCTCGAGCGCGGTCCAATCGCGGTCAAATCCGCTCTGCCAGAAACGGCGAAGTACCAGGGTCAGCTCGTCACGGAACGACTGCGGCTCGGTGATCAGCGAATTGATTGCTTTCACCGAAGCCGAGGACTGATCGAATGGACGGAGACCGAAGTATTCGAGCAGTGCCGCGCCCGCCAGATCCTCGTCTCCCAGAACCGCCTTCAGATTTCGTTTGCCGGCAACCAGCGAGTCCACAGTCGCTCGGTCGTGAAAAACTCCGGACAGCACATTCCGCTGCAGCTCGTCCGGTGGAAGCGCTCTCATGATCGACAACATCTTGTCGAACTGGATGGGGCCGGCGACGCTCTGGGTTGCGTCGGCGAGGAGAGGCCAGAAAATCGGCAGCGGGGCCACCCGTCTGGCGCTGCGCTCGAAATCGTCCGGCAGCCTGCGACGCGCTTTCTCCTTCCAGGCATCGACCCGGGACGGACCGCCGCTGGTCAGAGCGTACAGCGCGTAGAAGAGATCGAAACGCGGCGTGACCGCGACCTCGACGGTCGGAAACTCGGAAGCAGCCATGTTAGCTACGAAGCTAACACGTTAGAGCACTGGGCGCGGCCGTTTCACCCCGAAAAAACCATTGGTCATGTCGATCCGCACGACTCCGCTGTTCCAGATATCTCCCCCCAGCACGCCGTCCAGAGAGGCCAGCACCTGATAGACGGGCGCGCGGACGACCGCGCCCCGGAACATGATCGGAAAGTCGCCCACCATCACGCGCAGGTCGGGAAGAACCGGCGCCCGCAACGATATCTCGCCCCCCAATCCGCCCACGCGCCGGCTCTCGGTGCGCGCAGCACTGATCTGCAGCTTGTCGAGGAGCGTTTCGGTGACGAACGTCACCTGCGCTCCGGTGTCGAGCCCGAAGTGCAGGGGAATCCCGTCCGTGCTGGTGAGCCTTACCACCGGCAGCCCGACCCAGAACATGTTGCGGTCCGGTTCCCGGCGCAGGGTCGCGGGATCCCGCAGGCGTATCGACGCCTCTCCGTAATCCATCTCCACATCCAGCTGCCTGATGATGTCGAAGCCGATGATTCCGTCGATTTTCACGGGGCGCGTCTGGTCGATAGGCCTCGGCTCGCTCATCTGCATCGAGCTCTCGTTGACGATCATGGTCGGCGCGTTCTGCACCACCAGTTGGCCTATCCGCAGCTGCGGCACCAGGGCCGGACTCGCCTTGACCCGGCCCGTGCTGGTCACGATCTCCAGAGTGTCGCTGGAGAGCGGGACGATGTTGAGATCGCGGGCGACATCCGATGACAGCATCGTCAGGCTCGATCCAGTGTCGAGCCAGAAGTTGTAGTCCCTCCCCCCGATGGTCACCGGAACGAGCGGCGTGCCGACACCGGACATCGACATGTTCAGCCGACTCGAGGGAGAGCGAAACGTGAAAGTCTTGGGCGGGACGTTTCTGAACGCCGCGGCCCACTGTTCGATGCTCGCTTTGTCAGAGCGATCGATGCTCGGCGGTGACGGCTCGTCCCTGAGCGCGGCCAGTGTTGCCCATTTTTCCTGGTACTGCAGCGTCGCCGTGTAGATGACCCGCGACCCCGACCGAATGACCGAGTCGGTGGCCGTCAGTCGAAGCTTCCCGAACCGCTGCTCCGCCTTCGCGATGTCGCCGTCGAGGAGGTTGGCAAGCGCTTCGGCGAACTCCCTCTCCGATTCATTGCGCGCAGTGGCGATTGCGTCCTCGGGATGCAGCTCGGCGAGCGCCTCCCAGTAGCTGATGTGACGACGCGGATGCAGAGCGCTGGAGCTGTGCACGCATCCCGTGAGGACAATAGCCATTACGACGATCGAGCGGAGTGGCGCGACCGGTGCGTAAGCCTTCAATCGCGGGTTCATACGATTAAGGCACAAGCTAGGATGCTGCACACGGATATTCCACAACCCCCTTCACCGAACATCCACCTCGGTTGCGCCGGCTGGAATATCCGGCGGGAGCACACCGATCGATTTGCCGCCGCTGGCACCCATTTGCAGCGCTACGCCGGCGGATTCAACGCCGTGGAGATCAACTCCTGTTTCTATCGACCGCACCGTCGTGCGACTTACGAACGGTGGGCCGCCTCGGTTCCGGAGGGCTTCAGATTTTCGGTGAAGCTTCCCAAAGCAATCACCCACGCCGCGCGATTGCTGGGGATTACCGACGATCTCACCCGCTTTCTGGACGAGACCTCGGGCCTCGGCGAGAAACGAGGTCCGATTCTGGTGCAGCTGCCACCCAGCTTCGCCTGTGATCCGGCTCTGGCTGAATCTTTTTTCGGCGAGCTGCGCGCGCGTTTTGAAGGCGACGTCGCATTCGAGCCCCGACACGAGTCCTGGTTCTCCGGCGAAGTGGACGCGTTTCTCAAGGCAGCGCGGATCGCCCGCGTCGCCGCCGACCCGGCCCGCGTACCGATCGCCGCCGCGCCCGGGGGCTGGGAAAACCTGGTTTACAATCGTCTGCACGGATCACCCCGCGTGTACTACTCGGCCTATCCACCCGAGTATCTGGAAGGCGTCGCAGGCCAGCTCGCCGACCACGCGTACCGTGGCGCGCGGGTTTGGTGCATCTTCGACAACACCGCGCTCGGAGCCGCAACCAGTGATGCCCTTGCAGTACAGTCCCACCTCCTGAAGCTCCAGGTCGTTGGCCGTTGACAGGCTTGCGGGTTGGCGGCAGAATGTCAGCGCCGAACGCCCACACACCTCCAGGAGAGTCCGTTCATGGCATCAGCGAAGGTCGTCCTCGGTCTCGCAGCAGCTTCACTTGCAGTCGCGACACTCTCACACCGCACACTCGCCGAAAAGGGCCTACCCATCGCCCGGCCGGCCGGAGCGGCGCGGGTGGTGAAAGTCGTCGGCGAGGACTTCAGGTTCGACGCGCCAGACATCATTCCCGCTGGCCTCACCGAATTCCGGTTTCTGAACAAGGGACCCTCGCTACACCACATGGCGTTGCTCAAGCTCACCGATGGCAAGACCGTCGACGATCTGCGGAAAGCTCTCGCCACTCAGGGACCGCCGCCGGCGTGGCTGCACGCGATGGGCGGCCCCAACGCCCCTGATCCGGGCAGTGAAGCAAACGTGACGATGAGACTGGAGCCGGGTAATTACGCGTTGATCTGCTTCGTCGATCTTGGCGGCGCGCCCCACTTCACCAAAGGCATGATTCGTCCGCTGCGCGTCGTCCCGGCAAAGAACGCATCGGCAGGCAAAGTCAAAAGCGACGCGGCGATCGATCTCTACGACTACGGCTTCAAGTTGTCGTCACCGATTCGCGCCGGCACTCGCGTCTTCAAGGTTCACAACGGTGGCCAGCAGCCCCACGAGGTCGAGCTCGTTCAGCTCGCACCAGGTGCCAGCGTTTCGGATTTCATGAATTGGCTGCAGAAAATGGACGGTCCGCCGCCGGGCAAGGCTTTGGGCGGAGTCGCCGGCATGGAGGTGGGAATGACGCAGTACTTCTCGGCCAGCCTGACGCCCGGCAACTACGCTTTGATCTGCTTCCTCTCCGACGCAAAGGACGGCAAGCCGCACTTCACGCACGGGATGGTTCAGCAGATCACTGTGCAGTAGCAGCGATGCCCACCAGCGCCGGCGCGCTCTCGTTGCCGGTGCGATCGATCGCCGAGACAGCCAGCTCGTCGGGAACGACGCCATTGGCGGCTCGGGGAATCGTGTAGAAGCGCTGCAATCCAGGCACGATGTCGGTGGTCCATTGGGAGCCGGAGCGTGTTCTGATCAACCATAGCCACGTCTGCTCCACGCCCTGTGGTTGCAGGGACACGGTGACCGCGCCCGCGGCATCGCGTCCGGTGTGGACGATTGGCGACGCTGGCGGGACGCTATCGAGCCACGGTGAAGCGGGCACCAGCGCTTTGCTCGCGTAGGGACCGGCGACGAGCTTTTCCGGCAGGCCGTCCTTTCCATACATAAATGACCGCATGCTGAAAAAAACGTTGCCCGTCGCGCCGCGCTGCGCCCTGGTGGCAGCGATCTGATCGAGCAGCTCCTGCGCTGACCAGCCTGACGGAGAAGCTGGATCCACCTTGTCGAGATAATTTCCCGGCCAGATGTGGCGGCCCCTGGCGTTCTGCTCGACCCACCATTGCAGGAGCACCGGGTAGCTGAGATCTGGCCGGTCGATCGGCCAATACAACTGTGGGGTGAAATAGTCGCCCCACCCATTCAGCACCCATTTCCTCGAGTCGCCATACAGCTCGGCGTACGAATCGAATTTGCCGTCGGTGATCGGGGGAAAGCCGGGTCGCCAGACGCCGAACGGGCTGATACCGAATTTCACCCACGGCTTCACCGCTTTTATCCCGACGTAAACCGAGTGGATGAGACTGTCGACGTTGGCGCGGCGCCAGTCGTCCCTCGAGAGCGTGCCTCCCGAGCGCTGGTACTTGCGCCAGCTCGCGGCGTCGGGAAAATCCATGACCCTGCCGCGCGAGTCCTTCTCTCTGTAAGGGTAGAAGTAGTCATCGATATGAACTCCGTCGATGTCGTATCTGCGCACGACGTCGAGCACGACGTGCAGCGTGCGTTCGCGGACTTCCGGCTCGCCGGGATCCATCCACAGCATGCTGCCGTAGCGTTTCACCAGCTCCGGATTGGTGACGCTGATGTGATTGGGTGCCGGCCGCGATCTCCCCGAAGGATGATGAGCGCGGTACGGGTTGAACCACGCATGCAGCTCCAGGCCGCGGCGGTGCGCTTCGTTCACCGCAAACTCCAGCGGATCGTACCACGGATTTGGCGCGCGACCCATCTGGCCGGTTAGATACTCCGACCATGGCTCGTACGGCGACGCGTAGAGGGCGTCGGCAGCTGGCCGAACCTGGAGAATCACCGCGTTCAGATGAAGGGCAGTGGCCCGATCTAGAATTCCGAGCAGCTCGTCTTTCTGTTCCTGCGTCGAAAGACCGGGCCGCGAAGGCCAGTCAATGTTCTCGACCGACGCCACCCACACGCCCCTGAACTCGCGTGGAGCCGGTGGCGGCTGCGTAAGGTTTTGCGGTGACGCGGTCTGAGATTGCCCGCATGCGGTGTCGAAACCGGCGAGCACGAAAAGTGAAAGGATGAGAGCGCAAAGCTTGTTTCTCGGCATAGAAAAGCAATGTAAATCAGGATGCAACTCAAAGCGCTCCTCGCCATACCGGTTCTTTTTCTCTGGGCGTGCAAGCAGCCGACACCGGCCGAGCAGCTGGATTCGGCGCTGTCATGGCTGGCGACGGCGGGGATGGCGGGCGATGCCTGGCTCCGCCACACCACCCCGGACCGATACACCCGTGAGACTCTGGAGCTTTCCCGGAAGACGCTCGAGCAGATCAGGGGTGATCTGCTGAAGGCGCCCCCTTCCAAGGTCGACGCGGCTTCACTCGACGGCGCCCTCACCAGAAGCCGGCGCCGCATCGCGCAGATGGCAAAGTTGGTTGAAGCGAAGGATTCTCCCGCTTTCGCGACCCAGCTGGATTCGCTGCGGTCCGACGAGAAGATCGTCAAGCAGCTCGACGACAGCGCCAACGCCGGGCAATGAAGAAAATCCTCGAGCTGGCGCTTGGACTGATCACCAGCGTCGGCGGCTTTCTGGAGATCGGCTCGGTGACGACGGCCATGCAGGCCGGCGCCTCCTTCGGCTACCAGCTGCTGTGGGCGATTCTGCTCGGAACGGTCTGCCTGGTTTTTCTGGTCGAGATGTCCGGGCGATTGTCCGCCGTAAGCAAGCACACCATCGTCGACGCCACGCGCGAGCGTTTCGGTTTTCCGTTCTTCTTCTTCGTCGCCGTGGCGATGACGATCGTGTCGTTCCTGGTGCTGGTCGCCGAGCTCGGGGGAATCGGGTTGTCGCTCCAGGTCCTCACGGGGATCGGCTTTCCGTGGTGGGCGGTGTTCGTCTCTGTCGCGGTCTGGCTGCTGATGTGGAAAGGCTCCTTCAGCCTGATCGAGAACGGCGCTTCGCTGCTGGGTCTGGTGACGCTCAGCTTCGTGGTGGCGGCGGTGAAGATGCATCCCGACTGGGGAAGCGTCGCACACGGACTCTTGCCGACGCTCGCCAGCGACAACAAGGCCAAGTACGGATTCGTGGCCGTGAGCATCCTCGGCGCATCGATCTCACCGTACCTGATGTACTTCTACTCGTCCGGCACGATCGAGGATAAGTGGGACGAGAGCTACATCCCGATGAACCGGATCATCGCCGGCGTTGGTATGAGCTTTGGCGGAATCCTGTCGATGGCAGTACTGGTCGCCGCCGTGCTGGCGCTGCAGCCGCGCGGTATCGACGTCCAGAAGTTCGAGCAGGCGGCTCTGCTCATGACTCCCGCGCTCCCCAAGTGGGGGTTTGTCCTCTTCGCATTCGCGATGCTTTTCGCCTGCCTGGGGGCAGCCCTCGAGATCTCGCTGTCGATCGCCTACTTCTTTGCCCAGGGATTCGGCTGGAGCTGGAGCGAGGATCTCAGTCCGTCGAAGGACGCGCGCTTCTGTTTCGTCTACACTCTCATCATCCTGCTCGCCGCCATCCCACTCGTCTTTGGCGTGGATCCGATCAAGGTGACGACGATGTCGATGGCGCTGACGGCCGCGACATTACCCTTGCCGATCGTGCCATTCCTGTTCCTGATGAATGACCCGATCTACCTTGGTGAGCATCGAAACGGCTGGTTCAGCAATTCGGTCGTCACGATCATCATCCTGATCTCGTTCGTGCTGGCGATTATTTCGATTCCATTGCAGATCGTTGGAGGCTGATTGAAGCTCGTTCGCGACGTCCTGGACAAGAAGCTGTGCGACCGTGAAGGCTGCCCCATGGGCCGCGTGAGTGGATTGGTGATGCACGTCGGCGAGCACAGCCAGCCGCGCGTCACGCACATTCAGATCGGTGGGACGACACTGTGGATGCGCATCCATCCGGCACTGGCGAAGCTGGCCGACACTCTCTCGGGTGTATGGGGACCCAAGCGGAAGGCGCCGATTCGAATTCCGTGGTCGCGGGTCGAGTCCGTGGGACGCGACATCAAGCTCGACGTCGACGCGAAGGAAACGGGCGCAATCGACTGGGAGGTGTGGCTGGCGAAGCACATCATCGAGCGCATTCCCGGCGCCGGATCGGAGGAGGAGAAGAAGAAGTGATGGAGCTGAACGCCGAGCTGCTGATGGGAAGGAAAGTCCGCGATGCCGACGGCAAGAACGTCGGCCGTATCGAGGAGTTCGACGTCGAGCGCACCGATAACGCCTGCCTGATAAAGGCTTACCTCATCGGAACGTCGGCGCTCGTGGACAGGCTGTCTGCCTGGTCGCTCATCCGGCCGATCCGCAGATCGCTGCTCGGAAGAGGAATGAGTATCTATCGCGTGCCGTGGGATCAGATGGACCTCGCCGATCCCGAGCATCCGAGATTGAAGATTCGCGGGAGCGAGCTGCGGCACGCTAAGTGAAGCGCCTGATCTATCATGAGCATTGCGACAGTTAATCCGGCGACGGGGAAAACCCTCCGCACCTTCGAAGGCCATTCTCCCGAGCAGGTGAGTCAGGCGCTCGATCGCGCGGTGACTGCGTTCGGCAGACACCGCCGTACAGCCTTCGCCGACCGCGAGCGCTGGATGCGCAAGGCCGCCGATGTCCTCGACGCCGAGTGCCGCGAGCTGGGACGTCTCATGACAATCGAGATGGGGAAACCCATCAAGGCCGCCGTCGCCGAGGCCGAAAAATGCGCGACTGCGTGTCGCTACTACGCCGACAATGCCCAGCGTTTTCTCGCCGATCAGCCCGTGCAAATGGAAGGCGGAAAAAGCTGGGTCACTTTCCAGCCGCTTGGCGTCGTGTTGGCCATCATGCCGTGGAATTTCCCCTTTTGGCAGGTGTTCCGTTTCGCCGCGCCGGCGCTGATGGCGGGTAACGTCGGAATTCTCAAGCACTCGTCGAACGTGCCGCAGTGCGCCCTGGCGATCGAGGACGTTTTCCGTCGCGCCGGGTTCACGAGCGATGCTTTTCAAACTCTGCTTATCGGATCCGACGCCGTAGAAGGGATCATCGCCGACCCGCGGGTAGCAGCCGTCACACTGACCGGCAGCGAAGGTGCTGGGCGCTCGGTGGCCAGCGCTGCCGGACGCAACCTCAAGAAATCAGTGGTGGAGCTCGGCGGCAGCGATCCCTTCATAGTGATGCCCAGCGCAGACCTCGATGCCGCGGTATCGACGGCCGTGACGGCGCGGATGATCAACAACGGCCAGTCGTGCATCGCCGCCAAGCGATTCATAGTGCACGAAGACATCTACGACGCCTTTCTGAAGCGATTCGTTGCCGGCGTTTCGTCGGTGCGGATCGGCGATCCAATGGATGAAGCCACCGTACTTGGCCCGCTTGCCACCGGGTCAATTCGCGACGAGCTCGACCTGCAGGTAAAAAAATCAGTCGAGGCCGGAGCCCGGGTGCTTACCGGTGGAAAGAAGCTGGACCGCGAAGGCTACTATTACGCGCCCACGGTTCTCGCCGACATTCCTCCGAGCGCGCCGGCCGCGCGGGATGAGCTGTTCGGTCCGGTCGCCTCGGTTTTCAGGGCCCGCGACCTCGGCGATGCGATCGCGATCGCCAACGGCACCGACTTCGGGCTCGGCGCGTCGGCGTGGACCCGCGACGACGCGGAGCGCGACAGATTCGTCGCCGAGATTCAGTCGGGGTTGCTGTTCATCAACGGCATGGTCGCGTCCGACGCGCGTCTTCCATTCGGCGGCGTCAAGCACTCCGGCTTCGGGCGCGAGCTCGGCGAATTCGGCATCCGCGAATTCGTCAACATCAAGAGCGTGCGGATCATCGACAGTCGCCGCGACGAAAAATCGGCGACCGAGTAGTCAGAGCTCCATTACCAGCCTGACATCCTCGTCGAGCTCGGCGGGCGCGCTGCGCCGAGTCAGCCACGATACGGCGAAGAAAACGAGGAACGACGCAACCATCGCCACCGCTGATGCGGTGACCCCCGCGGGAAATGTGAAGACCTTTCGGTACGACGCGGTCTCGAGCGCCAGCGTTACGATCAGGCCGGTGGCAATCGACGCCATCGCGCCACTTCGCGTCGCCCCCTGCCAGTTGAGTCCCACCGCCAGCGCTGGCACCAGCGTCGATGCGAACAGCCCCCAGCCGAAAATGCCGAGGAACGCAACCATCGCCCCGGACTGCTGGGCGGTGATCGCGGCGGCTGCGGCGATCAGTATCGTCACCGCCCTGGCCCACCCCAGCTCATTGCGGACTCTCCGGCCGAGGGCGATAGGGAGATCGTGGGTGACGATCGCGGCGCCGATGTTGATGAAGGAATTCGCGGCGCTCATAGTCGCCGCCGCAACGCCGGAGAACACGAGCGCCGCCAGAACGATCGGCGTCACGTTGAGGAGGAGCGCCGGCGTCGCCTGATCCGGACTCGTCAGCGGCGCCAGACGTCCGCTCAGCACGAACGCCTTTACCCCCACCCCGACGCTGAAGTAAAGCAGCAGTACCAGAACGAGTCCGACAGTCTTGAGCAGCGGATACCATTTGAGCTGCAGCGGATCCCGCAGCATGTAGTACTTGTGCACTGCCTGCGGCTGCCCCAGGGACCCCATCGAAAACACGAAAAAGAACGACAGCGCCGCCAGCGGGGTGATCTTCCCCCACGGGCCGAGCAGAGCGGGATCGTGCGCGAGAATGGTGCGCGAGATTTCCCCCAGCCCGCCTCCGAAGCCGAGCACGAACAGGAACACGAGCACCGATGCCACGGCCATCAGCGTTCCCTGGAAGACATCGTTGTAGATCCCGGCCAGAATCCCACCCGACGCCGAATACGCGAGAGTGACGCCCATACCGATCCAGATCCCCCAGCCAAGCCCGACACCAAAGATGGAATTGATGACGACACCCATCGCCAGTGCGTTCGTCGCCATGTATCCGACGATGCCGACGAGAATCGCGACGGCGGAAAGTCCCTGCGCCGCTCTGGAGCTGTAGCGCGCACCGATGGCATCGGGAATCGTGAGGAGTGACCGCGCCTCGCCGAGCAGGCGCATCCGCTTGGCGAGCACCCACGCCCCCATCACGTTGGTCACCGCCGCCGGCAGGACGATGTACATCGCTCCCAGTCCCACGGCATAGATGAATCCCGGCCCGCCGATGAAAGCGAATCCCGAGACAGATACCGACACCGATGCAACCGTGAGCGCAATCAGCCCGATACCTTTGCCGGCGACAAAGAAATCATTCGCGGTTCTGGTCCTGCGCGCCGCCCAGATGCTGATTCCGACGATGACCGCGAAATAAAGGATGCCGACGGTCACCACCGCCGGCCGGGCGGCGTTGGGTAGCGACACCTGGAGCAACGAGCTGATAGCCGGAGTCATGGCGCGTGGCCTTCCTTCGACATGGAATCCTGGCGTTGGCGCGCCAGCGCCCGAACCCGCTCGACATCCTCGGCGTTTAGCGTCTGGGTCTCGAAGGTGAGCGCGTAGGCTATCGGCAGCACCACGATCGGCAGCAGTCCCACTCCGTATATCACAATGGCGGCGCGCAGCGGCAGACCCAGGAGCAGCACGCTGAGCGGGCCCTCGCCGCCCGGAAGCGCCAGCGCGGCGCCGAATCCGATCGCCAATGTCGCGACGACGAAGGCGAACGGAATTCCCAGCGGACCGATTCCGCGCCGGCCCCTTGCCGCGCCCAGTACCATGATCGCCCCGAGTGCGATCGGAACTCCGACCGCCAGCAGCCACGGTGCCCACGCCGGGGCCCCCGCTCTGCGAAACGCCGCCGCGTAACCGAGGGCGATGGCGAGCACACTCACGAACAGCGTAATGAGCGCGGCTTGCCTCGTCACATCGCTGCTGACCGACGTTGGGCGGTGCTCGGTGTTCATCGAGGGCGAAGTCAAAGGAGCGCCAGCAGCGCGAAAGTCGCCAGCCAGTGCCCGCCGGCGTAATCCCCGGCGATGTGCGGAGCGCTGGCGCCGAGGTGAATCGCCGCCGTTTCCAGCGCGAGATCCCGTCGCGCATCGCTCTCTGGCCACGCCGATGCGATCGATCTCCAGCACCAGGCACGACTGAGATTGAGCCCGTCCAGGTGGGCGATCTTGCCGTCACTGCGGTCGCTCACCGTCGCCGGTACGAACAGAGTGGCCGGCTCTCCCGAGATGATTCGCGGCAGGAATAGCTCCATCCACGACGGAAAATCCGCCGGCTCCATTGCCCGCCGCATGCACTCTGCTTCCATCAGCGCGGGGGAAAGAAAATCATCGCCTCCGGGCTCCCACGCCTGGCAATCGGCGTCGTTGGAATACCAGTCCAGTGCTTTCCGCCGCAGTGCCGCGCGGAGTGTTCCATTTCCGACCGACTCCGCGTACTCGAGCGCCAGTGCGATCGCGAAGGCGCTGTTGAAGTGCGTGCCGACGCGCGTCGGATAGGTCGCCTTGGGAAGGAACTCCAGGAATCGCGTGACGACCTCTTCCACCAGGGGTGAGATGGCAGAGCCCCACCGCATTCCGGACGGGTCCCGATGGCGGCTCAGCTCGGCGGCCAGCATCAGGAGCCACGCCCACCCATAGGGTCGCTCGAAGATTCCGCGCAAAGGCTGGCGCAGGTAGTCTATTTCTCCGGCGACTTTCGAAGACGTCAGCTGAGAATCGAAAAGTGATTCGGCGTTCGCGGCCTCAGGACTTCGTGGAAATAATCGGCGCACCGTAGCGAGGAGCCAGTAGCCGTGCACGCACGAATGCCAATCCATGCTGCCGAAGAAAACCGGATGGAGCTCGCGTGGCGAGCGCACATCGCCCGGTCCGTTCAACACGTGGTACAGCAGGTTCGGGTATTCCCGCTGCACATGAGCCAGCGCCAGCCGCGCGAATTTCCGCGCAGTTTCCTCGGGCAACGTAGTGTTCGTCAACGGCGGAAGACCAGCAGGTTCATCAACACGATGTTGGCGCCGAGCAGAATCAGCGCCGTCGGAATCTGCACCTTGATCACCGCGTTCTCGTCGGGCAGCTCCAGGAGCGCCGTCGGCACGATGTTGAAATTCGCCGCCATCGGCGTCATCAGGGTCCCGCAGAATCCCGACAACATCCCGATCGCCGCCATCGCCGCGGGATCTCCGCCGAACTTGTGCACGATCAGCGGCAGGCCGATGCCGGCCGTCATCACCGGGAAGGCAGCGAAGGCATTGCCCATCACCATCGTGAAAAGCGCCATGCCGATGGCGTAAGTCGTCACCACGGCTGTCGGGCTGTCGAGCGGAATCCAGCGCTGAGCGAGATTCGATACCACGGTTCCCACTCCAGCCAGAGCGAACAGAGCACCGAGCGCGGCCAGCATCTGCGGCAGGACGGCGGCCCAGCCAACCGCGTCGAGGAGCCGACGCGCTTCCCTCACCGGCGCCGACAAGGGCAGCCTGAGCATCACCAGTCCGATGACCAGCGCGATCAACGTCGCCAGCCCCAGAGAGATGACCGTCACCTGCTTGACGTCGACGACGGCCTGGCCGCCGATGGTGATGCTCTTCAGGAAAATCGTTCCCAGCATGGTGAAGATCGGAACCGCCAGTGCCGGGACGAACAACTTGTTGCCCCATTTTTTGGCGCTTGCTTCGCGCTCTTCGGGACTGCTGCTTTCGCCCTTTCCCTGGCCGAGTCCGCGTATGCTCGCCACCAGCACCATTGCTATAACCAGAAAACCGTTCAGCATGTCGGGGAGACGGGTCCCGACGAGGAACGTGACCGCGTAAATGCCCCAGAAGGCGGTGTTGTTGAATCGGCGCGGGTTGGTGTGGTCGCGCCAGTTGGTGATCGACGCCCCGGCCATCATCAGGCCGGTCAGCCAGTAGACGTGCTCGAGTGTTATCACTGCGTTTCGGCGCCGGTCCGAAGCTCTTTGCGCAGACGCCGCTCCAGCAGCACCAGACGGGTGCAGTGAATCAGGAGTGCGCAGATCGCGGTCGGGACCGCCCAGATAGCCAGATCCGTCGGCTCGACGTGGATTCCGTTCTGATCGAGAGATCCCTTGATCAGAAGTATGGACCCGATGGCGATGAAGATGTCTTCGCCGAAAAAGAGGGCGATGTTGTCGACGGCCGCCGCGTTGGCGCGGATGAGCCGGCGAATCGGCGTCGGCAGGTCGCCGTACATCGTCTCGGCCGCGCCTTCAGCCATCGGTGCAATCAGTGGACGAACCATTTGCGCGTGTCCGCCGAGCGAGGTGAGGCCGAGTGCGGCGGTCATCTGTCGGAGCGCGAAGTAGGCGAGAAGCACCCGCGATGTGGTCGCGGCCCGAAAACCCGCCACCACCGCTCGCGCTCTCTCTCTGAGCCCGGCGTGCTCGAGCATGCCGATCACGGGCAGGACCAGCCATACTATCGCGACGTATCGACTGGTGATGAACGCCTTGCCGAACGCCGCCACCACCGCGAACGGATTGAGTCCGCCGGCGATTCCGGTGGCCAGTCCGGCGACGGTTACGACAAGCAACGGATTCATCCGCAGGACGAATCCGACTACGACTATTGCGACGCCAATGAGGGTGAGCATGGTTTCGGCGCCGCACCGCGACCTTCCAGCCGGGCGGCGAGCCCGAAACTTCGGAGCAGGCTCGCTCTGCTACAAGGTCGCGCTGCTCTTTTTATGGAGCGAGCTCCGTTACCGTCCGATCCAGTAGTTGACCTTCACCTGGAAGACGTTGGTGGGGCGGTCGCGGAAAATCGCGCCCCTTTCCGCTCCGAAATCGAAGTTGCCGGTTGGATCGAAACCCGATCTGGTCTGGGTCCAGACGAAGAAGACCGTTGAGCCCGGCCGATACTCCCAGCGCACCACCGCGTTGCCTATCAGCGAGCGGACGGTGAAGTCCGGGTCACCAAAGGTGAATGGCGCGGCCGGCCCCGCACCATCAGGGTCTACGGTATAGGTCGCACTGCTGGTCGCCGTCGCGGGCGTGCGGGTTATGGTGCCGATGTTCTGCCCGTAAACCAGCTTGTGATAGGTTCGCGGCGCCGCGAACTCACGGAATGACGAGTACGCTCCACTGGCAATGAACGGCTGGGCGAAGAGCTGCAGCGTCAGGTTGGGATTGAAGGTCCAGTTGACGCGAGTGTCGAGCGACAGCGTCCGCGTCTTGATGAAGCTGAACACGTAACGGTTGCCGTAGAAAGCCGTCGCCGTCGGATCGGCCACCGTAGTCACGTACTGCGCGGCATCTTCATCAGCGTCGAAAGTCGGCGACAGAGAGATGAAGACATTCGGCGCCGGCTTGAGCGCCACACCCGGCTGGAAGATCAGCGTGTGCGTGTCGGAGTTGATCCCGCGGCCCACCTGCGTGGTCAGATCGAACACCGCAGGCTTGCGGGCGTCCGTCGACACCTCCACCATCCCGAACTTGTAGCCGGTGCGCATCACCATCGGTCCGCCGCGGGTGAGACGATCGTCCAGGGTCGTCGGATGATAGATCACGAAGCTGCGAATCTTCCAGTAGTTGAGAAACATGTTCTCGTAATACGCCTGCGCCTGGGAGTCCGTGCGGTCGCCGTCGTAGTTGAATTGCTGCTGACCGCCGACGAGCCAGGTGATCTCGCGATACCAGGATCCCGGTGTCGCCCATTGAGATCCGATGTTGGCGTTCATCCACTTGTAGTCAGCTCGGCCGAGGAAAGACAAGTCGTTCGTTTCAAAGCCGGGGCTGCGCCAGTTCTGAGCCGTCTCCCAGAGCCAGAATCCGTTGTCCTTCGCAAGACGGGTGTAAAAACCGTATCCCTGCAGAGAGTTCGCAGCCGGCCGAAATCGCGTATCGAACAGCCCATCGGTGGTATTGCGCCGGTCAGGGCGCTGGAAATAGTGCGCGCTCGACTGCTGCGTGGCGTCCATTACCGCTGCCGACCCCGCGACATCCGAAATCAGCGTGGACCCTATCCATGAGTATTCACGCTGAGCCCAGCGATGATTCCAGTCGATTCCTGCTTCCTCAGCATGGCTGCGCAACCTGTCGCTCTCGATCGTGTCTCCCAGCTGGCGCGCGGTGGAAGTGAAGCCCGTGCCGATCGTCGTCGCACCCTGGTTGAAGTCTTTCTTGATGCGCCCGACCAGATAATTCGTCAGCGGCTCTACCTCCTGACTCAGCTCGGACGTGCCTGATGCGGTCAAATAGTGCGCGGTCTCGCGGCCCGTTACGGCGTCGAGCAAGCCGATGGTGTAGCCGCTCCCCGTGCGGCCAGTGATCTTGCCGGCACCGAGGATCGTGGTGTTGTCGGGCGTATTGGCGAAGCTCGCGATGCCATTCACGTACGGATTCAGCTGCGGCGGCCGCCCGATGCGACGCGAGTAGTAGAGATCGAGACTCGATGTGTTGCTGCAGAAGAAGCAGTTGAAATTGCCGAAGTCGAAGGCGTTGCTGCCGGCCACGAAAAATGGCCGCTTCTCCTGATAGTAGGTCTCGTACGCCGACAGGTTGATCGTCGCCGGGTCGACTTCGACCTGACCGAAGTCGGGGTTTATCGTCGCGTCGAGCGCCAGACTCGGGGTGAGCAGATACTTCATGTCGGCGCCGGCGCTGACCTTTCCATAGCTCGCGTTGTGATACGGATCTCCCGGCTGCGCGTACTTGAACTGCTGGCGGGATTCGACATACGGCAAGAGCTCCAGCTGCCGCGGCTGTGGAGAGATCCGGAGTCCGTTCAGCGTTCCGTAGTAGGCCGGGCCCCCCGCCTCACTCAGCCGCCGGAACGACCACATGTCTTGCTCATGCATGCGATCCGTATATCGCAGGATCTGCATCCCCCAGGTCTGAACGCTGTCCCGCGAGAATCGAAGCTGCGAATAGGGAATGCGAATCTCTGCGGTCCAACCCAAAGAGTCGATCTGCGTCGCCGCTTCCCAGATCGGATCCCACGACGGATCTCCGTTGAACTGGTCGCCGCGCACTCCCGCCGGATTTACCTCGAACCAGGCCTGATCGATCTTGTTGTGATAGGGATCGAGGAGGACGACCAGCTTGTCCGTCGTCAGCGAATTGAACGACCCGTTGTTGCCATTCGAATCCAGGAGCTGGTCGCGCCTCGACATCGGAGCCCTGATCCCTCTCTTACCCTGCGAGTCGTACATCCGCGCCCCGATGTAAATCGCGCGCTCGTCGTACAACACTCTCACTTCCGTGCGCTCGCTCGGCGCCGCGCCTTCGTTGGGCTGCTGCTGGCGGAAGTCGGTGATTGGCGTCGCCCGCGACCACGCGCTTTCATCGAGCCGGCCGTCAATCGTTATTGATCCGGTAAGCAGCGCCGCCGAAGCGACCGGAAGCGTATTGGAGGCGGTCTGGGCGGTCTGAACGGTCTGCGCGCCCAACGAAACGGTCGCAGCAATGACAGCGCCGCGGCGACGACCGTGGTAATTGACGATCTGTGACTCATGGGTGGACTCGAAGCGATTGTAAACGATTAGACAACTCTATCTACGGCGGGGGTTTGGATTGTGTTTCGGGCGTTTGGGCTTCGACGGGTGTCCTTTGCGGTTGCAACGGCCATCTTTCCAACCGCTACCAAGACCGGCATTCCTTCGTGGATAAATGGCAACGACGCACGAAACCACCCGACTTGCTCCCGATCGCCAAGCACGGCTCGAAGCTCTCGAGTCCGCCGCCAAGCTCGTCTATCAGTCGATGCCGCCCACGCCGCAGTACCGCTGGCCGCTCCTGGATCGGCGACTCGACGCTTCGGTGTGGGTCAAGCACGAAAACCACACTCCGACCGGCGCGTTCAAGGTGCGCGGCGGTCTGGTTTATCTGGACGATTTGTGCCGAACCGTGGGCAAGCCCGCTGGTGTAATCTCGGCCACGCGCGGGAATCACGGACAGTCTGTCGGCTTCGCCGCCCGTAGCTATGGAGTTCCCGCCGCGGTCGTCGTGCCTTTCGGCAACTCCGTGGAAAAAAAACGCAGCCATGCGCGCGCTGGGTGTCGAGATCATAGAGCGTGGCCACGATTTTCAAGCCGCTGCCGAGGCCGCCGACGAAATCGCGGTCCAGCGGGGCTGGCACCGGTTTCCATCGTTCCACCGGCTGCTGGTACTGGGCGTCGGCACGTATGCGCTGGAGCTGCTCCGGGCAGTGCCTGATCTGGAGACCATCTACGTGCCTGTCGGCATGGGGAGCGGCCTGTGCGGAGCAATCAGCGCCAGGGACGCGCTTGGCCTGTCGACCGAGGTCGTCGCGGTGGTGTCGGAGCGCGCGCCGGCATTTGCGCTCTCGTTCGAGCAGAACAGAATCGTCTCGCACGAAGCCACCACTCGCATCGC